>JANQNI010000073.1 GCA_028289805.1 Thermoplasmatota archaeon
GGCCGGACGCTACGGGCCCTACGTCAAGCACGACAAGACCAACGCCAGCCTCCCCAAGGACATGGACCCCGAGTCCGTCACCCTGGAGGTTGCCGTCGAGCTCATCGCCCAGAAGAAGGCCAAGGGCCCCGCCCGCCGCGGCCGCAAGCGCAGCTAGGCTCCGCGCCGATGCCCCCGCCCGCGAAACGATCGCGCTTCTCGACCAATCCCGTAAAAAGCCACGCGGGGAGTGTCGGTCCCGGTTGACCCTCAGCAAGCGGAAGCTCAGCCCCTGGTTCCTCTTCGGCCTCCTCCTGGTCATCGGGTGGGCGAGCCTCCGCATCGTGCGGGTCTTCCTCGACTACGCCCTCGTCGGCATCTTCCTCGCCTACCTCACCTACCCCGGCTACGCCTGGATGGTCACCCGCGTCAAGCACCGACCCTCCGCGAGCTTCCTGATGCTCGGCCTCGTCGTCGCGGCCGTCGTCATCCCTGGAGCCTTCCTCGTCAGCGAACTGGTGCGCGAGATCACTCAGCTCACCGCCACCCTCAGCGCCACCAACCTCGTCGCCATCCTCGACGAACTGCAACGGCAGGTCAACCAGTTCGTCGGCGGCGACCCCGACACCGTCGTCGGCGACTACGACCTCGTCGAACTGGCCGTCCCCGCCGTGCGCACCTTCCTCACCGACCTCGTCGCCGACCTCCCCAGCCAACTCGCCTTCGCCCTCGTCGGCATCTTCGTCCTCCTGTACGTCATGTACTACGTCTACATCGACGGCGCCCGCTTCGTCCGCTTCGTCCAGGAGCTGCTGCCGATGCAGGAGGCCCACCGCGACCTCCTGTTCCACGAGACCGGCGTCGTCGTCAAGGCCGTCATGTACGGCCAGGTCCTCACCGCCCTCATCCAGGCCGTCATCGCCGGCGTCGGCTTCGTCATCTTCGGCGTCCCGAGCGTCGTCCTGCTCTCCCTGGCCACCTTCGTCCTGGCCCTCCTGCCTGTCGTGGGCCCGCCGCTCATCTGGGTCCCCGCCGGACTGATGCTGATCTTCGTCAAGGGCCAGACCTTCGCCGGGATAGGCCTCATCGTCTACTCCGTGGTGCTCGTCAGCAGCCTCGACAACATCATCCGCCCCAAGCTCATCGGCTCCCGGGCGCGCGTCCACCCCGTCGTCGTGCTGCTGGGCGTCCTCGGCGGCATCGTCATCTTCGGCATGAGCGGCCTCATCCTTGGGCCCCTCGTCCTGTCCATCTTCGTGACCCTCCTGGAGGTCTACCGCAAGGAGTTCGCCCAGAAGATGGAGGACGACGGACCCTTCTGGCGGTCGTAGGTTCCACAGGAAGGCGTCGGGTCAAACCATAGATTCTTGGGATGAATCTCAAACCCGTTTCCCGCCCATTGGACGGGGTCGGGGGGCAAGGGGGCGCACGCCGACGATGGCGGTGTGCGTGGTGAAGAGTGCAGGATACGGGATTTGAACCCGTGCTGGCGGCTTGGAAGGCCGAAGTCATACCCCTAGACCAATCCTGCATGATGGGCGAGTGCAGGGCCGCCGACTGACCCCCACTTCTTAACCGCTACACTTCCCAGCGCGCCACCCGGAACGCCTCCCCCATCGCCGTCGGCAGCAGCAACTGCCGCAGCCGCAGGTACGCGGACGCCCCCTCCACCGTGGACCGGTCGATGCGGTTGAGGGCCTCCAACGCCCCGTGGCGCATCAGGAACGCCTCCTGGGACTCCTCGAACGCCAGCCGGAGCCCCGCCGCCTCCGCCCACGCCCGCGCCTGCGCGAAGTCGACGCTGGCCGTGATGTCCTGCTCCCCCGGCTCCAGCCAGGGATCCAGGCCGTGCCGGTGGCTGCGGAAGGTCCGCACGGTGCCGTCGCGGTCGCGGCGCCAGACGTGGTCTCCCCCGTAGTCCACCACGAGCACGCCGCCGGCACGCAGTCGGGCGGCGACCGTCTCCAGCCACGCCTTCGCCGCGTGCATCACCGCGACGCGGCGGCCGGTGGGGACGCCGTCGGGGGCGAGGGCGGCCTCGTCCGGCGCCGGCCCACGCAGGAGCGCGAAGCCGCCGTCCTCCAGGCCGACGTGGAGTCCCCGCCAGCCGTCGTCGTGGCGTTCCAGCCACCAGAACGGCAGGGCGTCCAGGAACTCGTGGGCCACCACGAAGCCGGAGGTCCCCGCGGTCGGGAGTCCGTCCGTCCACGCGACGCGCTCGTCGGCGCCGGCCCGCTGGGCGTCCCGGTGCGTGGGGCTCGCCTCGACGTGCAGCCACCGCACCGCGGCGGCCAACTCCGGGTGGTCCTCGTCCAGGTGCGCCAGGGCGTCGCGGGCGAGGTCTCCCTCCCCGCCGCCGAACTCGTAGACGGGAAACGGCGCCGGGCGCCCGAGGCGCTCCCAGCACGCGGCCGCCTCCTCGGCGACGCAGTGGGCCAGGAACGGGTGCAGGGTGGGGCTGGTGGCGAAGTCGGCGTCGTCGCCGGGGCCGGTCTTGCGGCCGGGGCGCGTGTAGTACCCCCCGTCGGGGTCGTACAGGGCCGCCTCCATCCATGTGGGCCAGGGGAGGGGGCCCTCCCGTTCGATGCGGGCGCGGAGGCGGTCGGGGATGGCGGGGGCTGCCACAGGGTCTGCCAGGTTGGTGGCGTGATGAGCGTTTGCTCACCCCACAAGCGCGAGCGGTTTACAAACACTCTGATAGCCCCGAAATCTACATAGGGATTTTTGCAAAAATAGCAATAGGGATTGTTGCAAAAATCATAGCGGTCGACTATATCGTAGCAATTTATTCCGCCTCCATGGCCGAGGAGAAAATCCCCCGTTTGCTGGCATTCCGCGATTTGAGGGCCGGCGCTGCCGCTGCCATGTTCATCTTCCTCGCGTTCTCCGGGGTTGTCACCGCAGACGAACTGAATGGCTCAAACTACATCTACGGAGCAAATGATTATGTCTACATTTACTCCCAGGACCAAAGCAACGAGCATGCAATCGGCCAGAAGCTCAAGGTCGTGGATCACGGATTCGACGTGGCCAAAGCCCATCACATCGCGCCTTTGATGTCGCGCACATCTTCTACCACCAGCGGCAACGTCTGCCTCGAGTTCGGTCAGCCCGGAAGCGTCCTCCAGAGCGAGTGTCGCCCCGTCACGGACGTCCCCACGTCTCCGGGCTGGCTCGACTTCTATTTCACGCCCCTCGTGAGCGTCACGCCGGGCGGTATCTACGAGTATTACGTCTACTATACCGGCACCTGCACAACCTGCGTGCGTGGGTATTATGCTACCACCAATGAGTACCTGCCTGGCGAGGGCAACAATGCCGTCCGACTCAGCAAGACCAGTCCCACCCAGGCCTACATCCACCCTGGCCAGGACTCCACGTTCCTGTTCTTCATCGCCCACTCTCCCATCACCGTCACCGACTCGGCCACCAACATCGACCACGACAGTGCCACCCTGCGCGGCCGCAACACGGACGACGCGGACTACTACACGACCATCTACTTCGAATGGGGCACCACCAGCTCCTATGGCTCCACCACCGACTCCGTGCATTGCCCTGAGAGTACCACCGTTGCTTGCACGCGCAACATCTCGGGACTACAGTCCAGCACCACCTACCACTACCGAATCTGCGGCAACAACGGCATAGGCACGCAGTGCGGGAGCAATCGGATGTTCACCACCGACCCCGCGCCCAACAACCCGCCCACTTCCATGTCTCCTGTCAGCCCCAGCGACGGGGCCACCGGGGTCTCCACCGGAACCTCAGTCTCCTGGGCCGGCGGCGACGACCCCGACGGTGTTACCTACGACGTCTTCATACGGCCCGATGGCGGCAGCGACCGGCTTGCGTGCGACGGCACCGGTGCCAAAAGCTGTCCCAGCGCCGAACTGAACCTGCAACCCGGCACTACCTACAACTGGTACGTGATTGCCCGCGACGGTCCCGGCGCGACCACGCGGGGTCCCTCCGGTAGCAACTATTGGAGCTTCACCACCAGCGGCTGTGATGCGTCCAAGGTCGTCCTGTGGCAGGCGGCCAACCAATCTGGTGGCTGCCGCTCCATCGACGCCGACGACGGGGACTTCCTCGGGGACACCTTCGACAACGGCGCCAGCCTCAACGACGCCGTCAGCTCCATCCAGGTGCCCTCAGGCCAAACCGCCATCCTATACGAACACAGCGCCTTCAGGGGCCAGTTGCATATCGTGGCCGCTTCCGATCCCAACTTGGACAACGACGGCTTCAACGACCGTGCCAGTAGCCTGCGCATCGTCCCGTGTGCTGGCGACGCCCCCGTCGTCCTGTTCTACGACCACAACTACGAAGGCGGCTGCCTAGCGCTTCACGGGGACGACTCGGATTTCACCGACAACGTCTTCAGCAACGGCGCGGGCGTCAACGACGCCATCTCCAGCATTTGGGTCCGTGACGGCTACCAGGCCACCCTGTTCCAGCACAACAACTACGGCGGCATCGCCCACACCACGTTGGGCAACGACAAGTCGCTCGTTGGCGAGGGCTTCAACGACCATGCATCAAGCATCCGCATCGAACTGCCCTCGCAGGCCCCTGCCAACGATCTGCACGCCCGCCCCGCCATCTTGGGTGAGGTGTACGCGTACCATGCAGAGCAGTCCACTGTGGGTGCCACCACCCAGGGTGGCGAACAGACCGCCTGCAACAGTGCGACCCTCGGCGCTTCCGTCTGGTACAAGTTCACCGCCGTCACGAGCGGCACGGCCCGCATCACCACGTGGGGTTCCGACTTCGACACCGTCCTGGCGGCGTACGCTGGCACCGGCCTCGGTTCTACGCAGGTCGACTGCAACGACGACTCCGCAGGCACCACCCAGTCCGAACTCAATTTCCAGTGCGTCGCCGGCCAAGAGTACCGCATCCAGGTCGGTGGATACAACGGGGCATCCGGCAACCTGGTCTTCCACATGACGGGTTGCATGGACTTCCGCGACGACCCCTTCGTCGCCACGCCGCGGCAGCCGTTTTGCGTCTCGAGCGACAACGAACCTCGCTTTGAGGTCGTCTACGCGTACGCCAACGATGCCCCGGACCTGTATGATCAACGCGTCGGTCGCATCCGCGAGATGATCCAAGAGGCCAATGGATTCTTGCACCAGGATGCCTCCACTCGAGATGGGCGCACCGTGGATTACCGCATCGGCTGCACCGGCGGTGTCATCGACGTCTTGAAGGTCGCCGTGGACATTCCCTCCAATGGCGACCTCCTCGGTGCTCTGCGCAACCACCCGAGTGGATTCAACGGCCCGAACGCCAAGTACTTGGTCTGGTTCGAGAAGAACCGAGAGTGTGGGTTCGGCTATGCCGAAACGGATCACGCGGGTAGCCCGTCGCCTGGGGATCTCCGAATGTTCTCTCCCGGCAATCCGTATGCCACCGCGCGTAGCTGGGCCGTCGTCGAATGCGACGACTCCTCTCACGGCGTCGCCGTGATGATGCACGAAGCCGGACATGCCATGGGTGCCGTCCACGACGATGCTCCCGACTCCGACGGTGCCGGTCACTGCACGGACAACCGAAGCATGCTGTGTGACAATGACAATCCCAACACAGGTGGATTCGCTTGCGCAGATCTGCACTATGACTGCGGATTCGATTCGTACTTCGACCCCAACCCGGTACCTGATGAATGGCTCTTTGACAACTGGAATCAGGGCCACCCCTACAACGGATTCCTCCAATTCAACGCGGGCCCTGGCAACGACGCCTTCGACGCCCGTACGACCGTCTCGGCCCCCTACAGCCAGAGTCTGAGCACCCAGTTTGCCACGCACGAACAGGGCGAGCCCCAGCCCTCCTGCGCAAAACTGTCCAATACCGTCTGGTACCGGTTCACGCCCGATGCCAGCGGCACGGCGACGGTTTCCACAAGCGGGTCGAACTTCAACACGGTCGTCGCCGCTTACACGGGTTCCGGTATCGGGTCCTTGAGCCAGGTCGCCTGCGACGACGACGGCGGTTCGGGCACGACCAGTTCGACCTCGTTCCCCGTGACTGCGGGGATTTCGTACGCTATCCAGGTCGGTGGTTTCGAAAACGCCCTCGGAGTCCTCCAGGTGCAGGTGTCGTGCAGCCCCCACGATTGCAACACAGTCAACCAGGCACCCGACCAACCCTCCTTGTCCTGCACGCCCGACCCGAGCCAGGCCGGACAGACCGTAACGTGTACCTTCAAGAGCATGGATGCTGACTCCAGCGGAGTTTACTACACCGTGAATTGGGGCGACGGCTCCTCCACCCGCGTACCGTCCAGCGGTACGGTAACCCCCAACACGGACCGGAGCGCGGACCATTCCTACTCGCTGGCTGGCACATACACGGTTTCGGTGACCGCCACGGACAACGGTGTCCCTGCCCAGACCTCGGCGGCAGCTACCCACACCCAGGACGTGCAACTGGTCGTCAACCAGGCTCCCGGTGCCCCCAGCCTGTCATGCAGCCCCGACCCCAGCCTCACAGGCCAGATGGTCTCGTGCAGCTTCAGCAGCATGGACACGGACTCCACGGGCGTTTACTACGTCGTGGACTGGGGGGATGGCTCAGCCACGGCGCGCGTCCCATCTAGCGGCACCGCGATTCCCGGCACCAGTCGCTCCGCCAGCCACACCTACTCCACGGCCGGCGGATACACCATCAGCGTATATGCCACGGACAACGGTTCTCCCGCTGAGTCCTCTGCCGCCACCACGGAGGCCCAGACTGTCAACCAGGCCCCCGTCCCCATGCCGTACTCCATCGGATTCGACACGGGCAGTGCCACGGATTGGACCCTATCGGGCCTCTGGCACCCCACCACCTGCGTCAAGAACAGCCCGTCCTACAGCCTCGGCTACAACAAGGCCGGCTGTCCCACGGACTTCAACACCGGCTCCCGCACAATGGGCGACGCGGTCACGCCACCCATCGTCCTTGGTTCCGGATCCACGCCGCACCTGACCTGGAACAGCTGGCACGAAACAGAGACTGGCGGCGCGTACGACAAGAAAATCGTCTCCGTCTCCACCAACGACGGCGCCACGTGGACCCAGGTCTGGCAGGAGACTGGCACCCAGTCCACCTGGAACGCCCGCGACGTGGACCTCTCCGCGTACGCCGGGCAGACCATCCGCGTCCGCTTCCAGTTCGACAGCATCGACTCCGCAATCAACACCGGTGACGGCTGGTACGTGGACGATGTATCTGTCGCGAACCCGAGCTTCACGGTCCCGGACCCACCCCGCAACGTCGCCGCGGCGGCCGGCCCGGGCGTCGGGCAGATTCGCGTCACCTGGGATGCGCCCAGCAGCGACGGCGGCAGCGCCATCACCGGCTACAAGGTCTATGTCTCGACTTCGTCCGGCGGGCCGTTCTCCTTGGAGGCCACCGTTGGTTCGTCCACGTACTCCTACACGGACTCGAACCTTGGCAACGGTGCCACGCGCTATTACCAACTCAGTGCCGTCAACGCCGCCGGCGAAGGTACGAGGAGCAACACGGCCAGCGCCACCACGTGGACGACGCCCAGTGCTCCACGCCAGTTGGTGGCCGAGGCCGGTTCCGCCCTCGGCGAGGTGGACATCTCCTGGATGCAACCCTCCAGCACCGGCGGGACGACGCTCTCGTACTACCGCCTGTATCGGGCGACGGACTCCAGTGGGCCGTTCACGCACATCGCAAGTCCGTCCGGAACCTCGTACACGGACTCGGGTCGCACCTTGGCTACAGCATACTACTATCGCGCCATCGCAGTGAACGTGGTCGGTGCCGGGCCGGTTTCCAACACGGACTGCTCCATGCCCTATCCGGAGCCGCCCCTCGGCGCTTGCTAGCGGCCTTTCGTCCGTTTTTCCTTCCTCGGCACCTCCTTCTCCCCCTCGGTTCCTCCTTTGCCCCCCTTCGTCGAACCAGCCGTTGGATCCGTCCGACGCCGATGTCCATCCACTCGAACCGCCCCTCGCCTCATGGCAACGGATATATGTGGTCCCTTCTTGGGCGACCCTGGACCTGGGGTTTATATATGGTCTCCGTCGCTTCGGAATACGTCCCCTTGGCCATCTTGGGCGGGGTCTCCCTCCTGTTGGTCTTCGTCACGCTGCTGGGGAACCGCTTCATGGGTCCTCGCCGCGCCAGCGTCACCAAACTCACCAACTACGAGTGCGGTGAGAAGGCCACGCCTGGCGCCCGGGGCCCCATCGATGTCCAGTACTACATGTACATCCTGACGTTCCTCATCTTCGACGTCGAGGTGATGTTCCTGATCCCCTTCGCCATCAAGTTCCAGCACCTCGGTGTGGGCCCCATCCTCGCCATCGCGTTCTTCGTGACGCTCATCCTGGTGGGCTACCTGTACGAGATCCGCAAGAAGCTCCTGAACTGGAGGTCCCTCGAATGAGCGACGAACCGACCCCCGCCACCACCGTGGAGCAGGCGGACGCCGACATCCCGGAGTACGACCCCGAAGCGCACGCGGACGTGCCCAAGATCCCCATCGTCGTGGAGGAGCAGCAGGAGGGCATCGTCCTGACGGTCCTCTCCAAGGCCATCAACTGGGGCCGCAGCAACAGCCTCTGGCCCTTCGGCTTCGGCCTGGCCTGCTGCGCCATCGAGATGATCTCCACGGTGGCAACCCCCAACCACGACATGAGCCGCTTCGGCAGCGAGGTCATGCGCGCCTCGCCCCGGCAGTGCGACCTCATCATCGTCCCCGGCACCGTCACCAAGAAGATGGCGCCCCGCATCAAGAACCTCTGGGAGCAGATGGCGGAGCCGAAGTACGCCATCGCCATGGGTGCCTGCGCCATCAACGGCGGCCCCTACCAGGACTCCTACTTCGTCGTCAAGGGCGTGGACAAGATCATCCCCGTCGACGTCTACATCCCCGGCTGCCCGCCGCGGCCCGAGGCGCTGCTGGACGGCCTCCAGAAGCTGCAGCAGAAGATCCGCGACCAGAACGACACCCTGGAGTTGGGCTTTTGAGCGACGCTGAAGCCACGCTGGCACCCACCGGCGACCACGCCGTCCTCGCCGAGGCGTGCCCCGACGAGGTCACCGGCTACGCCCAGACCGAGGACGGTCACGGCATCACCGAGGTCCGCCCAGACGGCCTGTTCACCGTCGCCCGGCACGTGAAGAAGCTGGGCTACCGCATCCTGAGTTGCCTGTCCGCCTACGACACCAAGAAGATGGGCAGCGGCGTCTTCTACGCCTTCGTCAAGCCCGCCGCCTACCCCGAGGAGTTCGGGGACCTGCGGCTTCGCGTCCCCCTCACCTTCGAGGAAGAGGGCAAGGAGGTGCAGGTGCAGAGCCTCTGCGACGTCTTCCCGGCCGCCGGCTGGCACGAGCGCGAGATGTACGACATGTACGGCGTCCGGTTCGAGGGCAACCCCGACCCGCGCCGCATCTTCCTGCCCGACGACTGGAAGGGCTTCCCCATGAGGTTGGACGACAAGCAGCCCGAGCAGTTCGTCGCCATGCGCGACGGCGAGGACGTGACCGTGCAGACCCAAGAGGAGGGGTCGTGGTGAGCGCAGCGAACCACGGCCTGGATTCCTGCATGAGCGGGAGCGAAATGCTGGAGGAGGGGTCCTGGTGAGCATCGACTACGCCGCCGCCGTCCCCCCCACCTACGACGCCCCCAGCGTCGTCGGGATGCACAAGGTCGACGACCGGCACCTGATGGAGCTCAACATGGGCCCCCAGCACCCGTCGACCCACGGCGTGCTGCGCCTGAAGCTCCTGCTCGACGGCGAGATCGTCGAGAGCGTCGAGCCCATCATCGGCTACCTGCACCGCGGCAGCGAGAAGCTGGCCGAGGGCATGAACTGGACCAAGTTCATCCCGCTGACGGACCGCATGGACTACCTCTCGGCCATGAACAACAACCACGGCTACGTCCTGGCCGTGGAGGAACTCCTGGGCGGACCGGACGCGGGCGTCGTCTCCGAGCGCGGCGAACACCTGCGCGTCTTCGCCGCCGAGATGAGCCGCCTGGCCAGCCACCTCCTGTGGATGGGCACCTTCTTCATGGACCTGGGCGCCATCACGCCCATCTTCTACGCCCTGCGGGAGCGCGAGACGGTCCTCGGGTTCCTGGAGGAGCTGTGCGGCGCCCGGCTGACCTTCAACTACATGCGCATCGGGGGCGTCAAGTACGACCTGCCCGACGACCCCACGTACCTGCCCCGCGTGCGGGAGTTCATCAGCAACTTCCCGGCGCAGGTGGACGAGTTCGAGCGCCTGCTGAAGCAGAACGACATCATCGTCGCCCGCCTCAACGGCACCGGCCCCCTGAGCCGCCAGGACGCCCTCGACTGGGGCGTCACCGGCCCCATGCTGCGCGCCACCGGCATCGCCCACGACCTGCGCAAGGTGTCCCCCTACAGCATCTACCCCAGCCTCGACTTCGACGTGCCCACCACGACCCAGAGTGACTGCTACGGTCGCCTCATGGTCCGCTGGGCCGAGATGGTCCAGACCTGCCGCATCCTGGAGCAGGTCATCGACCGCCTCATGAACAAGCAGCTCGACGGCCTGCACCTCAACCCCGCCTACGCCGGCGGCAAGATGCTGCGCATCAAGGCCAAGGGCGAGGCCTACGCCCGCATCGAGCAGCCCAAGGGCGAGTACGGCGTCCACGTCATCGGCGACGGTGGCCTCAAGCCGGCCCGCGTGCACGTGCGCGCGCCCAGCTTCGCCAATTTGCAGGTCCTTCCCCTGATGGCGCGCGGCCAGAAAATCGCCGACTTGATCGCCAGCCTGGGAAGCATCGACATCGTCCTGGGGGACGTGGACCGCTAGGAGACAGGAGGATTCCATGGCTACACTCACCGACTTCTTCGACTCCGTCCTGCCCGGCACCCCCGGCTGGGTCGACAGCACCGTCGCCGCCCTCGTGGGCAGCCTCATCGTCTTCACGGTCGTGCTGTCCATCGGCGGCCTGTTCACCTTCGCCTTCCGGCGCATCTTCGCCCGCATGGGCCGCCGCCAGGGCCCCAACCGCGTCGGCCCCGCCGGCATCCTCCAGTTCGTCGCCGACGGCATCAAGCTGATCTCCAAGGAGGACATCCGGCCCGCCAAGGCCGACCGCCTCGCCTGGGGCCTCGCCGTCTACGTTGCCGTCACCTTCACGGTCCTCGCCTGGGCGCCCCTGCCCTGGAGCGACCAGATCTTCTTCAGCAACGTCGGCACCGGCGTCCTGTTCATCCTCGCCGCCAGCGCCATCGCTCCCCTTGCGGAGATGATGGCCGGCTGGGGCAGCAACAACAAGTACAGCCTCTTCGGCGGCGTGCGCGCCGCGGCCCTGGACGTCAGCTACGAGATTCCGCTCATCTTCGCCGTGGCCAGCGTCATCCTGATGGTCGGCACCCTGGACACCCAGAGCATCGTCACCTCGCAGGCGGGCCTCTGGTTCATCGTGCCCCAGATCGTCGGCTTCGTCATCTTCTTCATCACCGGCCTGGCCAAGGCCGGCCTGGTCCCCACCGACCTGGCCGAGTCCGAGTCGGAACTGGTGGCCGGCTTCACGACGGAGTACTCCGGCATGCGCTTCGGGTTCTTCTTCGTCGTCATCTTCAGCAACGTCTTCTTCCTCGCCGCCCTGATTACCATGCTGTACCTGGGCGGCTGGCAGGCACCCTTCGGCACGCTCGTCCCCGTCCTCCAGGGCTTCCTGGGGCCGTTCACGGGCGTCTTCTGGTTCCTGACCAAGGCGCTGCTGATGTGCTTCGTCATCTTCTGGATCTGGACCACGCTCCCGCGGGTCCGGGTGGACACCTACCTCAACGTCGCGTGGAAAGTCATGCTCCCCATCAGCATCCTGAACTTCGTTGGCACCGCCGTCCTCGTCAAGCTGGGGGTGGTGGGCTGATGAAGGTCCCCATCGCACCCATCCTGCAAGGCATGGGCGTCACCCTCAGCAACTTCGTCAAGAAGCCGGTGACGGTCGCCTACCCCGAGCAGAAGCAACCGGTGGCCGACCGCTTCCGCGGCCGCATCTACCTCAAGCTGGAGACCTGCATCGGCTGCACCCTCTGCGCCCAGGCCTGCCCCAACGGCTCGTGCTACATGGTCGACTACGACCCCGGCTTCGAGACGCCGCAGAACAAGCGCCAGAAATTCCCCGCCGTCGAGATCAGCAAGTGCATGTACTGCTCGCTGTGCGAGGAGGCGTGCCCCACCGACAGCATCCGCATGGGCAAGGAGTACGAGACCGGCGCCTACGTCCGGGACTTCGACTACAAGCCCGACCGCCTGAGCCAGAACGAGGCCGCACTCGGAAGGGGGCCGTACAAGTGATCGGAGACCAGATCGCCTTCGCCATCATCTCGTTGATGATCCTCGCCGGCGGCCTGTTCGCCGTCACCGCCAAGCGCACCTTCCACAGCGCCATGGGCCTCGGCCTCGCCCTCGTGGGCGTCGCCGCCGTGTTCATCCAGCTGGGCAGCCCCCTCGTGGGTGTCCTGCAGGTGCTCGTGTACGTGGGCGGCATCCTGACCCTGTTCGTCTTCGCCGTGATGTTCGTGGCCGGGGACGAGGAAGACGTGGAGGTGTTCTGATGAGCGAAACGCGAAGCAGAACGCCTGAGCGAAGCGAGGGACCCTCCGGGGCTCCCCGAGCCCCGGACGGGGAGGTGTTCTGAATGGACAAGCGCATCGCGGCCGCCGTCGCCTTCGTCGCCTTCGGCACCATCGCCATCGCCGTCACCCAGACCGCCCCCTGGTACGAGGAGGGCGTCGGCGGCGCCGAGACCTACGACGCCATCGTCCAGGACCTCTTCACCGACCACGTCATCGCCCTCGAGGTGCTCGGCGTCCTGCTGACGGCCGCCATGATCGGCGCCCTCGTCGTCGCCCGCCCCCTCACCGGCGGCGCCGACACCGCCAACTACCCCAAGGCGGACGACGAGGACCTGGAGAAGGCCCGCGGCGTCAGCGACGTGGCCGCCACCCTGGGCGCGCCCGTGCCCGTCAGCCAACTGCTCCCGCCCGCGGAGGACGAGGAGGAATAGCCATGCTCCCGGTAAGCTACTACGTCATGCTCGCGGGCGCCCTGTTCGCCCTCGGCCTCTACGGCCTCCTGACCCAGCGCAGCGCGCTGCGGCTCCTGATCAGCGTCGAACTGATCCTGAACGCCGCGAACATCAACTTCGTTGCCTTCGCCAACCACCTCGGCCAGAGCGACGGCCTGGCGTTCACCCTGTTCGTGATCGCCTTGGCCGCCGCCGAGGCCGCCGTCGGCCTGGGCATCTTCCTGCACCTGTACCGCCACGTCCGCACCGTGGACGTCGAGAAGACCGCGGCCCTGAGGTGGTAACTTGGCCGAAACGCACGCAACCGGACTCGAACAGCTTGCCGGCGTCGACCTCGCCGCCGCCATCCTCATCGTCGCCCTGCCCCTGGTCGCCAGCCTCGGCATCTTCCTCTGGGGCAAGACCAAGTGGCGCGGCGGCGGCGCCGTCGCCGTGGCCGCCACGGGCGCCGCCATCGTGCCCGCCCTGTGGTTCTTCGTCCGCATGCTCCAGGGTGGTGCGCCCACCGGCTGGAGCATCGAGTGGTTCACCGTCGGCGAGTACACCTTCACCGTCGGCTTCCTGCTGGACAACCTCAGCGTCTGGCTCACCACCCTCGTGACGGTGCTGGTCTTCCTCATCACGCTCTTCTCGACGCACTACATGCACGAGGAGCCCAACGAGAAGCTGCGCCGGTACTACGCCGCCAAGATGCTCTTCGCCACGGGCATGCTCGGCACGGTGCTGATGGACAACTACCTCCTGATGTTCATCTTCTGGGAGATCATGGGCCTGTGCTCGTACCTCCTGATCGGGTACTGGTACCACAAGGACAGCGCCGCCACCGCCGCCAAGAAGGCGTTCCTGACCACGCGCCTGGGCGACATCCTGCTGATGGTGGGCATCATCATCCTGCTGGTGACCTTCAAGACGCTCAGCTACCGCGAGATCTGGCACCACCCCGAGTTCACCGCCGACAACCCGGCGCTGTTCTGGGCCGCCCTGCTGATCTTCGGCGGCGCCGTGGGCAAGAGCGCCCAGTTCCCCCTGGACATCTGGCTGCCCGACGCCATGGAGGGCCCCACCACCGTCTCGGCGCTCATCCACGCCGCGACGATGGTCAAGGCCGGCGTGTTCCTGGTGGCGCGCAGTTTCCCGCTGTTCGTCCTCAACCCGGACACCTTCCTCGTCGTGGGCATCATCGGCGGCGTCACCGCGCTCTACACCGCCAGCATGGCGCTGGTGGCCCTGGACATCAAGCGCGTCCTGGCGTTCTCCACGCTCTCGCAGTTGGGCTACATGTTCCTGGCCCTGGGCGCCGGCGGCATCGTCTACGTCCAGGCCCAGAACGGCATCGGATTCACCGCCGCCATGCTGCACCTGATGAACCACGCCTTCTTCAAGGCCCTCCTGTTCCTTGGAAGCGCGTCGGTCATCCTCGGCATGCACCACCACCAGGACCTGCGCGAGATGGGCGGCCTGCGCCACAAGATGCCCAAGACGTACTGGACCATGATGGTCGGCACCCTCGCCATCGCCGGCATCATCCCCTTCAGCGGCTTCTGGTCCAAGGACGAGGTGCTCGCCACCGCCTTCAAGGCCGGCAGCTACGCGGGCGTCTTCACCCTCCTGTGGGTCATGGGCCTCCTGACGGCCCTGATGACGGCGTTCTACATGTTCCGCATGATGTACCTCGCCTTCCACGGCGAGGCGCGCACCAAGCACGCGGAGCACGCCCACGAGAGCCCCGGCGTCATGACCGGCCCCCTCGTCGTGCTGGCCGTCTTCGCCGCCGTCGCCGGCCTCTGGCTCGTCACGCCCATGGCCGGCGGCTTCGAGGCCGTCATCACCTACCCGTACAGCGAGGACCTGGGCCACCCCCACCACGAGGAGCCCTTCGCGCTGCTGGTGAAGATCCTCACCGAGCCCAAGACGTACCTCAGCCTCGGCGTCGCCGTCGCCGGCATCGCCCTGGCCAACAAGTACCGCAAGGGCCTGCCCGCCAAGGAGGCCGAGGAACCCACCAGCGGCTTCCGCGGCCTGCTCTACAACCGCTACCACGTCACCCGGGCCGTCTACGAGCCCCTGGGCAACGTCGTCGGCGTGGGCCTCGCCAAGCTCAGCGACCTCTTCGACCGCAAGGCCATCGACGGCGCCGTCAACGGCGTCGCCCGCGTCACCTGGTGGAAGGGCGGCTGGCTCCGCCGCTGGCAGGACGGCCGCGTCACCACCTACGTCGCCACGCTCGTCGTGGGCCTCACCCTGCTCTTCGCCCTCATGACCGCCCTCGTCCCCTCCATCCGGTGGTGAACTGAATGGCCACGCTCGAACTCCCCGGACTCATCCCCTACACGCTGCTTGCGACCCTCGTCGCCGGCTTCCTGGCGTGGCGGGCGCCCAGCGCCAACGCCGCGCGCCGCATCGCCCTGGTCGGCTCCCTGCCCGCCGCCTTCGTCACCACGCTCATGTTCGCCCGCGTCGGCGTCACGAGCGGCGGCGACTACCAGTTCGTCACCGACTGGACCTGGGTCGAGGGCCTCGGCATCAGCCTCAGCTTCGGCGTCGACGGCCTGTCGGCGTCCCTGGCGTGGCTGACGGCCATCCTGACGCCCCTCGTCATCCTCTACTCCTGGAAGGAGAGCCACCGGCCGCAGTTGTTCTTCGGCCTGCTGATGCTCCTGAACACGGCCGTCATCGGCGTCTTCACCGCCCTCGACCTGTTCCTGTTCTACATCTTCTGGGAGTTCGTCCTGATCCCGATGTACTTCCTCATCGCGATCTGGGGCGGGTCCAACCGCCGCTACGCGAGCATGAAGTTCGTCGTCTACACCGGCGGCGCCAGCCTCGTGATGCTGCTCGGGTTCATGGCCGCCTACTTCGGCGCCGGCCTCGGCACCTTCCACATCCCGACCCTGACGGCCGTCGGCAGCCAACTCGGCTGGGCCCGCGACTTCGGCATGGTCGTCTTCGGCGTGCTGGCCTTCGGCTTCCTCGTCAAGCTGCCCGCCGTGCCCTTCCACACCTGGCTCCCCGACGCCCACGTCCAGGCCCCCACGGCCGGCTCCGTGATGCTGGCGGGCGTCCTGCTGAAGATGGGCAGCTACGGCCTCATGCGCATCGCCTTCCCGCTGTTTCCTGAGGCGGCCATGGCCTACCAGTGGTTCCTCTTCGTCCTCGGCACGGTGGCGGTGCTCTACGGTGCCTTCCTGTGCCTCGCCCAGGACGACCTGAAGAGCCTCATCGCGTACTCGTCCGTGTCGCACATGGGCATGATCACCATCGCCCTGGCGACCTTCAACGACCTCGGCTGGGCCGGCGCCGCCTACATGAACGTCGCCCACGGCATCATCAGCGCGGGCATGTTCATGGCCGCCGGCAGCCTCCAGCACAGCACCGGCACCCGCCTCATCAGCCGCCTCGGCGGCGTGGGCGTCAAGACGCCCAAGCTCGCCGCGCTCACCGCCGCGCTCTTCCTGGGGTCCCTGGGCCTGCCCGGCATGATGGGCTTCATCGCCGAGTTCAACATCTTCGCCGCCGTCTGGGAGGCCTTCGGCTGGTGGATCATGCTGCCCGTCTGGTCGGTGCTGGTCACCGCCGGGTACTACCTCTGGGCCCTCCAGCGCGCCTACTACGGCAGCGAGCGCCGCCACAGCGAGGTCGACTGGGACCGCATCCACGACGTCACCCCCGAGGAGCAGGC
Organism: Thermoplasmatota archaeon; assembly: GCA_028289805.1. Classification (GTDB taxonomy): domain Archaea; phylum Thermoplasmatota; class E2; order JACPAO01; family JAHFTW01; genus JANQNI01. The sequence goes on from JANQNI010000073.1 coordinate 16,707, forward strand.
CCCCATGGTCGCCATGGTGCTCCTGGCCATCCTCTTCGGCGTCCTCCCGGCCCTGCTGCTGGGACAGATGAACGACTGGACCGGAACGGTCCTCGCCCTCATGGGAGGCAACTAACATGGTCAGCTTCAACGACGTCCTGCGGTGGATCACGCCCCCCCAGGACTGGCAGGTCCTCACGCCCGACTTCGTCGTGCTCCTGTTCGCCCTCCTGGCGCCCCTGCTGGCGCTGTGGGACACGGACCGCCGCGGGATGCAGCAGTTCACCCTCATCGGCCTCGGCGGCGCCTTCCTGCTGACCCTCGGGAGCCTCCTCGGGTGGAACCAGGGCATCTTCAGCCTCGACTACATCGCCTGGAGCGCCCAGAGCGCCGCCGCCGGGCACTACGTCACGGACGCCTTCCGCGTCACCGAGATGAGCCAGACGCTGAAGCTCCTCTTCCTCGGCGTCGCCTTCCTGGCCGTCCTGGGCGCCGGTCGCCCCCTCAAGCAGAAGGGCATCTCCGGCCGCGCCGAGGAGGACCACGGCGAGTTCCACAGCCTCATCCTCTTCGCCACGCTGGGGATGATGATCGTCGCCTCCGCGCAGGAACTGATCGTGCTCCTGCTCGGCATCGAGGTCGCCTCCATGAGCAGCTACCTCCTGGCCGCCTTCCGCCGCGACCGCGACGGCGCCGAGGCCAGCATGAAGTACTTCCTCGTGGGCGCCGCCAGCAGCGCGTTCACCATCTTCGGCATCAGCCTCGTCTACGGCATGGCCGGCACGACGCACATCCCCACCCTCGGCGCCACCCTCGTCACCGGCGGCGCCTTCGACGCCGTCAGCTTCGTCGCCATCCTCCTCGTGGGCGCCGGCCTAGCCTTCAAGGTCAGCAGCGTGCCCTTCCAGATGTGGGCCCCCGACGTCTACTACGGCGCCCCCGTGCCCGTGGCCGGCATGCTCGCCAGCGCCTCCAAGGCGATGGGCTTCGTGGCGGTCTTCAACGTCTTCCTGGTCGGCTTCTTCGGCCTGAAGGCCAACTGGGAGCTGGCGCTGGCCGCCATCGCCGTCGCGACCATGTTCGTCGGCAACCTCGTGGCGCTCCAGCAGGACAGCATCCGCCGCATGCTCGCCTACAGCAGCATCGCCCAGGCCGGCTACCTGCTCATCGCCGTCGTGGTGGGCACCCAGTACGCCGTCGGCGGCGGCATCCTGCACCTGCTGACCAACGCCGCCATGAAGCTCGGCGCATTCCTCATCGTGGGCGCCCTGATCTACAGCGGCGTCCCCGACCGCGTCGACGGCTGGAAGGGCCTCGGCAAGCGCAACGGCTTCCTCGCCCTGGCCATGACCATCTTCCTGCTGAGCATGGCCGGCCTCCCGCCCCTGGGTGGCTTCACGAGCAAGTTCGTCCTGTTCAGCAGCGCCGTCGACGTCGGCATCGTGCAGAAGCTCGGCTGGCTCGTGTGGCTGGCGGTCTTCGCCGTGGTGAACTCGGCCATCTCCCTGTTCTACTACTTCCGCGTCATCCGTGCCATGTACGTGGAGGAGGGCAGCGAGACCGAGCGCGTGCTGGTTGGCCCCGGCGTCCGCGTGGCCGTCGGCGCCTGCGCCGCGCTCGTGCTGCTGGTCGGGTTCTACCCCGCCTGGTTCGTCGACGCCGCCATGGCGGCGGCCGGCGACCTGCTGAGCTTCCGGGCGCCGTAGGACGGGCCGCCCCTTCCTTTCCCTCTCCTTCCATCCCTCCCCTCGCGCCCTCGGCGGCCCGCTCCGGCAACCCTTAAGCCCGGAAACCCCCACCCCTCACTGTGACCGAGACCGCCGCCCCCACCCCGGCCCCCACCGAGGCCGGCGACGACGTGGAGTCCCGCATCCAGGCCGCCCTGGACGAGATCCGCCCCGCGCTGCAGTTCGACGGCGGCGACATGGAGTTCCTGGACTTCAGCCCCGACACCGGCATCCTGCGCATCCAGATGGTCGGTGCCTGCCACGGCTGCTCCATGAGCGAGGTCACGCTCGTTTCGGGCGTGGAGCGCATCGTCAAGGAGCGCGTCCCCGAGGTCAAGGCGCTCGTCAACATCCCCCCGGACTACGCGCCGACCAACCCGAAGTATTAACGCGCCCCCTCTGTGGCCACGCCGTGGACGGCTCCCGCGGTCTCACGCGCATCGCCCTCGTCGGCGCCGGCTTCGGCGCCCTGTTCCTGGTCCTCGGCCTCCTCGACGTGGGCGGCTTTGGCTGGTTCCAGGCCCACGGCCGCGTGCTGCTGGGCGGCTTCCTGCTGCCGCTGCTGATGGCGGCCCACGCCGTCACCCTCGCCCGCCTCGCGCGCGCGCCCCTGGACGCGGCCAAGCTGCACCTCGCGGGCGGCGGCGTCCTGGCCGGCTCCCTCCTGTTCGCTCTGGGGTGGTTGTTCCAGCCGAGTCCCCTGCTGTCGGTCGTCGGCGTCGCCGGCCTCGTCCTGGTGGCCGCCGCCGGCATCGTCTACGCCGTCCACGTCATGAAGACGGCGCCCAAGGGCGGCCTCACCACGCCGGACGACCCCCTGACGAAGGGCGACGACGCCTGCCTGAAGCACGTCCACTTCAGCCACCGCTTCCTCGCCCTCGGCCTGCTGCTGCAGGTCGTCGCCGCCGCGCTGGCCTTCGTCAGCCCCGACGTGTGGCAACTGCGCGTCCACGTCGCCGCCCAGCACGTCCTGCTCGTCGGCTTCGGCCTGTTGAGCCTGTACGGCATCGGCCACTTCTGGGTGCCTCGCTTCAGTGGCGTCCCCGCCATCGCCGCCGGCGCCATCAAGGGCGAACTGCACACCACCCTCCTCGGCCTCGCGGGCCTCCTGCTCGGCTTCCTCCTCGACCAGCCCGGCCTGACGCTGGGCCTCGGCTTCTTCGTCTTTGTCGGCTTCTTCACCTACATGGGCGTCCTGGGTGCCAACATCATGAAGAACAAGAGCAAGACGCAGCGCGTCACGCCCGAGTTCACGTACATCCCCTGGACCTTCACCGGCATCTTCTGGCTCATCAGCGCCGTCCTGCTCGGCCTGTTCCTCAACGCCGTGCCCGACGTGCTCTCCGAGCGCGCCGCCGCCCTCCGCTTCACCCACGTCCACGTCGCGTTGCTGGGCGGTGCCGTGCAGCTCCTGATGAGCTGGGCCATCCCCGCCCGCGCCGACGCCCTGGGGGTCCGGCCGCCGCGCTTCGACGGCCGCATGAAGGGCAGCTTCTACGCCTTCAACGCCGCCGTGACCCTGGCGGTGTGGGCCCGCTTCGCCGACGCCGCCGCGACCTGGTGGTACGCCGCCCTCGGGTTGCTGGCGCTGAGCCTCGTCCTCTACACCGCCACCGTCGGAGGACTCAAGCGTCCCGCCCCCCTGGCGACCGCATGAAGCTGGACTGGATGGCCGTCGAGACCCGCCTCGGACGCTTCCTCGTCGTCGCCCACGACGGCACGATTGTCCACGTCGGACTCCCCGCCCACGACGAGACCACCATCCTGGCCCGCGTCCACAAGGCGTTCCCGGTCGCCGAACTGGCCAGCGGCACCCAGCCCGTCCTGCTGGAGGCCGCCACCCAGTTCCAGGAGTACGCCGAGGGACTGCGCACCGAGTTCCGGCTCCCGCTGGCACCCGAGGGCACCGAGTTCCAGAAGGCCGTCTGGGACGTCCTCGCGGCCATCCCCTACGGAGAGACGTGCAGCTACGGCGACGTGGCCGCGACCCTCGGCAAGCCCGGCGCCGCCCGCGCCGTCGGCCAGGCCAACCACGCCAACCCGATCCCGGTCATCATCCCCTGCCACCGCGTCCTGACCTCCACCGGCAGCGTCGGCGGGTACATGGGCGAGTGGGGGGAGGGCGGGGGCATCCTGTTCAAGCAGCGGTTGCTTGAGTTGGAGAAGAAGGGGAAGGTGGCGTTGGAGCAGACGGCCTGAGCCGCTGCGCGCCTCGCGTGCTTACGCGACCAGTCCCCTCAACTCCACGACTTCGGCCACCCGCGCCACGCTGACCATGTACGCGGCCATGCGCATGTCGCAGCGGCTGCGCTTGTGGCGGTCCCAGACGGCGTGGTAGGCGGCGGTCATCTTCTCGTCCAGCTTCTCGTGGACCTCGGACTCCTTCCAGTAGTAGCCGTAGGTGTTCTGGACCCACTCGAAGTAGCTCACGGTCACGCCGCCGGCGTTGGCGAGGAAGTCGGGGATGACGTGGATCTTGTTCTTGTACAGGATGGCGTCGGCGCCCGGCGTCGTGGGGCCGTTGGCCAGTTCCAGGACGATCTTGGCTTGGACCTTGTCGGCGTTCTTGCTCGTGATGGCGTTCTCGATGCCGGCGGGGATGAGGATGTCCACGTCCAGCTTCAGCAGCGCCTCGTTGGTGAGGTTCTTGGTGCCCTTGAGGCCCTGCACCGTGCCGCTGGCCTGCTTCTCGGCCAGGGCGGCCTCGAAGTCGATGCCGTCCTTGCTGTGGATGGCGCCGCGGGAGTCGCTGATGGCGACGACCTTGCACCCGAACAGTTCGGTGACGAGCCGGTGGGCGTGCTGGCCGGCGTTGCCGAAGCCCTGGATGGCCACCGTGGCGCCCTCCAGCTCGACGCCGAGCTTGTCGGCGGCCTCGCGCAGGCAGTACATGCCGCCGCGGGCGGTGGCGTCGCCGCGGCCGGCGGAGCCGCCCAGGGGCAGGGGCTTGCCGGTGATGAAGCCGGGCGTGTTGTAGCCGCGGATGACCGAGAGCTCGTCCGTCATCCACGCCATGATCTGCGGCGTCGTGTAGACGTCGGGGGCGGGAACGTCCTTCTCGGGGCCGACGATCTGGTGCACGGCGCGCACCCAGCCGCGGCTGAGGCGCTCCAGTTCGCCCTGGCTCATCTCCTTGGGGTTGCAGATGACGCCGCCCTTGCCGCCGCCCAGGGGGATGTCGACGACGGCGGTCTTCCACGTCATCCACGCGGCCAGGGCCTTGACGGTGTCCTCCGTCTCCTCGGGGTGGAAGCGGATGCCGCCCTTGGTGGGGCCGCGGGCGTCGTTGTACTGGCAACGGAATCCGGTGAAGGTTTGCGTTTGTCCGTTGTCCATGCGCACGGGGATGCGGACCTGGAGGAATCGCTGCGGTTCCCGCAGGTATTCGTGCATGGATTTCTTCAGGCGCATCTTCTTCGCCGCGGCGTCGAGTTGGGCCTGGGCGATCTTGAACGGGTTGAGTTCCTCCACCATGGTTCCACCGAAGGGTGGGCGGGGACCGGGGGTGGTGGACTTGAGGGGTTCGCTTGGCGCGGGCGCGCTCACAGCCGACCGAAGAGGTCTGCCGCCAGCAACGGCAGCAGCACCGTGGCGTCGCCTTCGACCGTCTGCCACGCCGCGTCCTCCTTCACCTTGCCCCAGCTCACGGCCTCTCGGACGCGGGCGCCGGACAGGCTGCCGTCGTGCTCGGGGGCGGTGGTGAGGTAGACGACGGTGTCGAGGCCGTCGCGGAACTGGCTCCACCAGATGACGTGGTGCTTGCTGATGCCGCCGCCGATCATCAGGCTCCCGAGCTTGGGGGCGGAGTGGACGAGTTCGTCGAGGTCCTGCTCGTCGCGCAGGAGGTCGAAGCGGATCTTGCGGTTGTTCTGGTACGTCATCCACACCTGGGCGCCGACGGACCCGTCGGTGGGGCCGGGGACGAAGACGGGAATGTCGTTCTTGGCGGCCCAGTAGAGGAGGCTCTCCTCGCGGTTCTCCTCCTCGCCGGCCCATTCGCCCAGCTTCCGGCACAGGTCGCGGGTGCTCCAGTCCGTCGTCTCCTCCGCCCACGCCGCGAGCCGGGGGCGCAGCTTGTGCTCCAGGATCTCGCCGTAGCTGCTGTTGGGGACGAGGACGTTGCCGAGGCGGTTGACGCCGTGCTGGTGCAGTTCGCGGTCGTCCAGGTCGAAGCGGCCCGCGTAGTAGGGCTCCCACAGGCGGGCGAGGTCGTGGTCGAGGGTGCCGCAGGTGGTGATGATGGCGTCCACCAGCTTGTGCTTGACCAGGTCGCGCAGGACGCCGCGGGTGCCGGTGGCCATGATGCAGGCGGGGAAGCTCAGGATCACCTTCTGCTCGTCGTCCACGACCATGCGGTGCAGCAGGTCGCCGGCGGTGGCGAGCTTCTTGGCCGTGAAGCCGCCGCCGTCCTTCCACATCCGCATCAGGTCGGCGACCGTGGGGTTCTGGGTGACGTCCAGGTCGAAGACCTCGGGGAGGTTCTCGTAGTCCATGCGGCCGCCAGCCGGGTGGGGGTCTTCAGGGCAGCGGCCGGGCGGGGTCGGACCTCCTGCGGTCGGATTCACTGAACCAAAGGATGCACCATGCCCGACCCACAATGGAAAAAGAACATCAAAAGGTTTAGCTGGTTCTTCACTATCGGCCCAAATTATCCATAATCATCATAATCGGCCCCCATTTTCCCCGTTGTACGGCTTCCCATGGAAGTCGGAGGAATCCCCATGAGAACGCAGACATTCGCCCTCCTCGTTGTGGCGCTGCTTGCCACCGCGACCGCCACCACGCCGGACGCCCCCGTCGACGACGTCCATCAAAGCGTACTCGACGTGGTCGAGGATCCGGTGCACCTCGACGTGGTCCCCGACGGCGGCCACCGCGTGGACCATCCCGGCACCTACGTGGTTGGCCTGAGCGCGCTCGACCGCGACGCCTCGGCCGGCGACACGTTCCACGGCGAACGGGTCGTCAACGTCAACCACGCCATCCGCTTCATCGTCGTCGACGTCACCGACCCCGAGTCCTTCTCGGACCGCATCGACGCCGACGCCAACGTCCTCTACGTCCACGCGGACGGCCTCGACTTCCAAGCCACCTTCACGCCCAGCGAGCAATACTACGGCTGCTGCCAGTGGGGCATCCAGGACGTCAACGTCGACATCGCATGGGATACCACCCTCGGCTCCAGCAGCGTGACCCTGGCCATCCTCGACTCCGGCCTGCGCAAGAGCCACGAGGACATTGGCAACTACCTGCAAGGCTACGACTTCGTCTTCAACGACAACGACCCCAACGACCCCAACGGCCACGGCACACACGTCGCCAGCACGGCCGCCGGCCTGACCAACAACGGCCTCGGCGTCGCGGGCATGGCCCAGGCGACGATCCTGCCCGTGCGCGTCCTCGACGGCGCCGGCAGCGGCACCCCCAGCCAGATCGCCAACGGCATCACGTACGCCGCCGACCAGGACGCCGATATCATCAGCATGAGCCTGCGCTCCACCGTCAGCAGCCCGACGATCCTCAACGCCGTCAACTACGCCTGGAACAGCGGTGCCCTCCTCATCGCGGCCACCGGCAACGACAACGGTCCCGTCGGCTACCCCGCCGCCTACAGCAACGTCGTGGCCGTGGGCGCCTACGACCAAAACCACAACCGCGCCGGCTTCAGCAACTTCGGCCCCGAGACCGAGATGAGTGCCCCCGGCGTGCAGATCGCCGCCGCCTACAACCGCAACGACGCCGACTACGTCTACCTGGACGGCACCAGCATGGCCACGCCCATCGTCAGCGGCGCCGCCGCCCTCGCGCTCTCGGTCGACGGCACCCTCACCAACACCGAGTTGCGCCAGATGCTGCGCGACACCGCCGTCGACTATGGCAGCGCCGGCTGGGACAGCAGCTTCGGCTACGGTGGCGTCGACGCCGCCGCCCTCGTCGCGACCGCCCAGTCCGGCGGTGGCGGTGGCGGCAACCCCGTGACCGTCCTCGACGACGACTTCGAGGGCACCACCAGCTTCGTCAAGAGCAGCGGCACCAGCGACCTCTGGCGCGTCAGCAGCGGCTGCCTCGGCGGCAACCCCACCACCAGCCTGCAGTTCAACGAGGCCGGCGACTGCCAGTACGGCACCGGCAGCCAGGTCACCGGGTGGGCTCGCGCCGAGGTCGACCTCGGCGGCGCCACCGCGGCCACGCTCACCTTCGACCACAAGTGGGACACCGAGAGCTACGCCGGCGGCGCCTACGACCTCATGCGCGTGCAGGTCAGCGGCGACGCCAGCAGCTGGACGACGCTGGAGCAGTGGGACAGCACCGACCCCAACCAGGGCAGTTGGGGCGGCGAGACCTACGACCTGAGCGCCTGGGCCGGCGACAGCACCGCCTACGTGCGCTTCTTCTTCGACAGCGTCGACGGTTCGTTCAACGACCACGGCGGCTGGGCCGTGGACAACGTCGTGGTCACCAAGCAGTGACGTGCCCGATCGGACGCTTCTCCCCTCTCCCTCCTCCCCCTTGGCCCCTGTGGCACTCGCCCGTCGGACGGGTGGCCTCGCGGGATGTGGCTGCATGCCCCTCGCATGGCGTGTGTTGGCGTGGCAATGGACCGTCTGCCGGCGGGCCGGGGTGCAGGGTCCGAAAACGGGGCCAGGGTGGGGTGGGGGGTGGCGGGCGTGTGCGCGTCACTCGGGGATGGGGACGTACCCAACGCCCAATCCGCACATGTAGTTGTCCGGCGCGTGGGCGGCCCCGGTCAGGAAGGCGATGTGGTGGTCGGCGGGGGCGTCGAACTCGTAGGCGTCCAGGGCGCCGAAGCCCTGGGGTTCCCCGGTGTCGAGCAGGATCTCGCCGCCCATGCCGACGAAGACGACGCGGGCGATGTAGATGCCGTGGCTGGCGCCGGCGTTGTAGTCGCCCCAGTAGACCTTCAGCTTGGTGATGAAGCGGTTGACCTCGACGGACGTCTGGTTGCCGCCGGTGCCCCCGTGCTGGAGGGTCTCCGTCTTCTCGCCCCACTGCTGTCCGTAGCTCACCGCGATGCCGTCGACGAGCCAGCCGTGGTTGGCGGTGAGGTGCGTGATGCGCGTGTTGGTCGGGATGGGGCCGAGCTTCTCGTTGAGCAGGTCGACGTCGTTGAACGGCGTGGCTCCCTTGCCCGCGTCGCGGCCGGCGGTTCCCTGGAAGAGGACGTTGAGGGGCAGGTATCCTTTGATGAGTTGTGTTCCTGGCATGGGCCTCCCCACGCCATTTGCATGCATCATTTCATTGTTGCGCAGGAGCTGGGCCCAAAAGAATCGCAAGTAGATAGGATTATCGAAACCGCGCGGATTTCTAATTCAAGCGAATCCGGTGCGCCTCCCGCACGTGCTCCAGCCCCCGCAGCCCGTCCCGGGCCTGCCGGGGCACGCCGCCGTCGACGCGCACCACGGCCACCGCCGCCCCCGCGCCGTTGCGGGCGAGGCTGAGGTCGGCGACGTTGACGCCGGCGTCGGCCAGGATGCGCGTGATGCCGGCCAGGACGCCGGGCACGTCGTCGTGGCGCGTGAAGAGGAAGCGGCCGCGGGGGCGGAACTCCACGTCGTAGTGGTCGATGCGCGTCACGCGGGCGCCGTAGTGGGGCGTGTACGTCCCCTCCAACCGGATGCCGCCCCCGTCGCCGCGCACCTCGACGCAGACGTAGTCCGCCTGGTCGGGCGTGCCCCGGCCCGCCACCGTCCAGCCCTTCTCGTCGGCCATGCCGGGGGCGTTGATGGCGTTGACCGGCTCGTCGGTGCCGGCGCGCAGGGCGCCCACGAGGGCGTGGATGCGCAGGGCGTCGGCGTCCAGGTCGGGGCCCGCCGACACCACGACCTCGGAGAGGGGGCCGTCGACGGCCTGGGCGCCGAAGGCGGCCAACTGCTCGGCGAGGCCCACCCAGGGGCGCATCGGTTCGGGGACGCGCACCTGGGCGTTGACGGCGTTGCCCGCGTCGCCGGAGTCCAGGAAATCGCACACGCGCTCGACGGCCTGCACGGCCGCCTTGACCTGCGCCTCGTGCGTGGAGGCGCCCAGGTGGGGAGCGGCGACGACGCGGGGATGCTTGGCGAGCGACCAGTCGGTGGGGGGTTCCTCGCTCCACACGTCGACGCCCGCCGCCGCGACGCGGCCCGACGTCAGTCCCTCCAGCAGGGCGGGCTCGTCGAGCAGGCCGCCGCGCGCGGCGTTGACCACGATGCAGCCCTCCTTCAGCATCGCCACGCGCTCGGCGTCCAGCAGGTCGCGGGTCTTGGACGTCAGGGGGGTGTGGAACGTCACCACGTCGGCGCGGCGGAACCCGTCCTCCAACTCCACCTTCTCGACGCCGAAGCCGGCGGCCGCCTCCGCCGTCACGAAGGGGTCGAAGCCGAGGCACGTCATCTCGAAGGCCTGCGCGCGCCGGGCCATCATGCGCCCGATGCGGCCCAACCCCACGATGAAGAGGGTCTTGCCGGCCAGCTCGACGCCCTTGAGGCGCTTGCGGGCCCAGTCCCCCTCCTTCATGGCCGCGTCGGCCTCCGGGACGCGGCGCGCGGCGGCGAGCATCAGCGCCCACGCCTGCTCCGCCGCCGACGTGATGTTGCCGGTGGGGCTGTTGAAGACGGCGACGCCGGCGGCGGTGGCCGCCTCCAGGTCGACGTTGTCCACGCCCACGCCCGCCCGGCCCACCGCCCGCAGCCGCGGCGCCGCAGCCATCTCGTCGGGCCCGAGGCGGGTGCCGCTGCGGACGATCCACGCCTCCGCCTGCGCCACGGCGGCGGCGCGCGCGTCCCCGTCCAGGCCCGTGACGTCCACGGGGTCGTGACCGCGTTCCCGCAGCAGGGCGTATCCTTCTTCGGCGAGGGGGTCGGAGACGACGACGCGGGCCATGGACGGCCTGGGACGCGGGGGCTCTTGCTTAAACCGATGGCTCCGGCTCTGCGTCCGTGGCCAGCCAAGCCGCCCAGGCGTGGGCGCCCCCCGCCGCCGCGCTGCCGTTCGCCGTCCTCGCCGTCGCACTCGGCGACCCCACCGGAGACAGCGTTCCGGTCCGCGTGGGCG
>JANQNI010000077.1 GCA_028289805.1 Thermoplasmatota archaeon
CCCTCCAGTTCCTGGGCGCCGCCGTGGTGGGCCTCGCCTGGACGGCCTACTGGCCCCTGCCCCCCGCCGAGGAGGTCGTCGAGGGGCCGCGCGGGGGCCCGCCCGCCGCGTCGGGCACGACGCAGTGGAACCGCTTCGACTAGACCCCGCCGGGCCCGGCGCGGGGCACCGCCCGCCCCCACCCCACGTCCAGTCCCGCGCACCACTGCCGCACGCCCTCCACCAGGACGCGCTCCTCGTGCCGCCGGCCCTGCGCCACCACGGCCGACAGGGCGTCGTGGGGGTCGACGGGGAAGCTCGACTGGGCCACGATGGGTCCCTGGTCCAGGTCCACCGTGACGAGGTGCGCCGTGACGCCGGCCACGCGCACGCCGCGCTCCAGTGCCTGCCGGTACGGCACCGCGCCGGGGAACGAGGGCAGCAGGCTGGGGTGGATGTTGAGGATGCGGTGCGGCCACCGCCACACGAAGTTGGGGCTCAGGATGCGCATGTAGCGCGCCAGCACCACCAGGTCCACGTCGGCCGCCGCGAGCGCCTCCAGCATGCGCGCCTCGTGGGCGGGCTTGTCGGCGTCCGGGACGTGCTCGAAGGGGACGCCGTACTCGGCGGCCAGGTCGGCCAGGACGCGCTTGTTGCCCAGCATCACGACGACCTCGGCGTCCAGGGAACCCTCCCGGCACGCCTCCAGCACCGCCCGCGGCGCGTGCGCCTCCCGCGTCACCAGCAACCCGATGCGCGTCGGCCCCTCCGGCTCCCCGTCGACGACGCGGAACTCCACGTCCATCCCCAGCTCCTCGCCGATGCGCCGCAGCCCCGCGCGCATGTCGTCGCGGGTGTGCCCCGTGCGCGGCCACGACACCTCCAGGTGCATCGTGAACAGGCCGTGCGTGACGTGCTGGTCCAGCTCCTCGATGTTGCCGCCGCACTCGAACAGGAACGAGCAGATGCGGGCGATGACGCCCGACTTGTCGCGCCCGATGACGGTGACGTGCGCCCGGTGGGTCACGGGGGAGGCACGGGCGCGGGGGCTATCAAGGCGGCGGACCCATTGCATCGGGTGACCCTGCGGGACCGCTGGGCGCGCTTCGCCGCGCGGATGCGCGAGCGCGCCGAGACGCCCCTGCCCCCCTACACGCCGCGGCCGGGGGACGTGGCGCGCGCCGTGGCCTCCCTCGTTCTGGGCCTCGTGATGATGGGCGCCGGCTTCCTGTTCCTGCGCGGGCTGCTGCTGCCGGGGCCGACGCGGTGGTGGGAGTTCGTCCTCGGCTTCGCCCTCGCCGCCGGCAGCCTCTACGTCGTCCGGTACGGACTGCTGGCCGGGGAGCAGCGGTAGCGCCCGTCAGTCGCGGGTGCGGACGGTCTCGCGCAACCGGAACCGGGGTCCCCGGCACCCCAGCAGCACCAGCAGCGCCTCCGCCTCCTCCAGCAGGTCGCCGAAGGCGGGCGGCGGGGCGCGCAGTTCGTCGTCGTCGCGCCACCGGCCCTGCACGGCCACCTCCAGTTCCACCGTGGGTCGCGGGTCGCCGCCGTCGCCGGGCGTCAGCCACAGGCGCGCCAGGGTCGGACCGTCGGCGAGGTCCTGCAGGGTGCGCACGAAGACGACGGCGCCCCGGTCGACGTGCTCGAAGCTCCACCGCGGCAGCCGAACCTCCTTCAGCACCGCGGTTGCCCACGTGGGGCCGCCGGGGTCGAGGTGGAAGGACGCGGCGTAGCGGAAGCGCAGCCAGGAGCGCCGGGTGGGGCGGGGCGGGCCGGCGGCGCGGCGGGGCATGGGTGTACCGGGTGCGGCTACGCCGTCCGCACGGTGGTGCCGGTCGGCAGCGGTTCGGCGTCGCTCCCGA
>JANQNI010000108.1 GCA_028289805.1 Thermoplasmatota archaeon
ACTCCCTGCGCGTCACCAACGGCCTGCGCGCCTCCGACGTCGCCGGCGACGGCACCGTGCCCGTCCGCCTCGCCTGGAGCGACGGCGCCGACGCGGCCGCCCAGCAGGTGTGGCGCTGGAGCGCCGTCGACGGTGCCTGGGGTGCCGACGCGGAACTGGGCGCGGACGCCACCGCCCACGAGGCGCGCGGCAGCGACGGCGACCGCTACCGCGTCACCGCCGTCCTGCTGCTGGGCGACAAGGAGGTGGGGCGCGCCGACGACCCCGCCGCCATCGACTGGTTCAACGACCTGGAGCACGTCGAGGTGTTCATCACCGGCGTACGTGCGTCCGGCAACGGGGCGCACGAACTGCACCTGCGCAACGGCGAGACCGCCGCGCGCGACTTCGTCCTGCGCGTCGAGTACGTGGGCAGCGACGGCGGCAACCGCGACGAGCAACTCGTCGTGGCCGTCCCCGCGCAGTCGGCGCGCAACGAGACGCTCGCCCAACTCGACGGCGCACGGCCCGGCACCGGGTACACCGTCTTCTGGATGGACGGCGGCTCCGAGTCCGTCGTGGCGGAGGGAACCGTGGCGGGCGCATCCAGCGGTGGGGGCGGGGACGACGGGGAGATTCCCGGCCCCGGCGTCGCCTGGGTGCTGGGGGCCCTCGCCGCCGGCATGGCGGTGCGCCGCAGGCGACCCCCGGCGTAGGGATGGCCTGCCCGGCGGTGACGCCGCCTCAGACGGGTACCAGGGCGTCCAGCCACCAGGTGCGCACGGCGTCCAGGCTCGGCATCAGGAAGCTCATCCCCGCTGCGCCGCTGCTGAAGGGCCACGGCGGGATGACGCGGTTGGTGAACACCAGGACGTGGAACAACCACACGCTGCCCGGCACCAGCGACGCCGCGGCGGCCCACGCCCACGCCCGCTCCATCGCCGCCGCACCCCAGCGCCGTGCCAGGGGGCCCTGGAGGAGGTCCAGCGACGCCAGGGCCACCCAGGCAACCGTGCCCAGCAGCCACGTCGCCTGCAACAGCTGCCGCCACCCCGCCCCCGCCACCAGCGCCACGTTGGCCGCGCCCAGCAGGAACAGCAGCAGCACGACGGCGCCCGCCAGCAACGCGTAGCAACGCGCCGGCCGCCAACGCTGCACCGCGACGGCGTCCAGGCGGGGCGCCGCGACCGCAGCGCCCAGCAGCAACAGGTGGGGCAGCACCGCCGTGAAGAACCGCACGTCGCGGCCGTCGCCCTGGGTGTGCGCTGCGTGGATGAACAGCACCAGGAACAACAGTGCCCCCGTGGCCGCCGCGGCGAGGCTCCGCGTCCAGCGGCCGCGCAGCCGCGCCGGTGCCAGCAGCGCGAGGGCCGCGAGGGGGCTCAGGGCCAGGATGGACACGGGGGCTCCCTCGATGCGTCTGCCGTCCACGAACGCCCCCCACAGGTTGGACAGGGATTGCCCGGGGCCCTCGTAGCGCAGGCGGTGGAGGATCGCATCCCACAGGGACTCGTTGGTCGTCGAGAAGACGCCCAGCCACGCCCCGGGGGTCACCTCCCAGAAGAGGAGCAGGAACGCCGCGACGGCCCCGACCGCGGCCCCGGCCCGCACCAGGCGGGCACGTCCGTCCGCCGCGCCGTCGCGCAGCGACCGCAGCCCGCGCGCCATCTCCACCAGCACGAGGGCGCCCAGGGTGGGCGCACCGAGGGGGGTCAACGCCGCGCCGAGGGTCGCCAGGGCGAACGCCGCGTACCGCCACCGGTCGTCGCGCTGGTACGCCCACAGGGTCGCCACCGCCAGCGCCATGCTGGGGGCGTGGTACTTGATGCCGACGCCCCACGCTGCAAACGGCCCCAGCAGCAGCGCCCCCGAAGCCAGCCAGGTGGCGCGCGGCGAGTTCGTCTCCCGCCGCAGCAGGTCGAAGAACAACACGAACGCGACCGCCGACAACAGGATGTGCGTCGTCTGCACCGCGAACGTCTCCCCCCACGTGCCGTAGTCGATGCGCTCCGTCTGGGTCCACTGGGAGAGCGACCACAACGCGATGGCACCCACGACGGTCCAGTGGGCGGGCGTCATGGTGCGCAGCCGCGTCAGCATGGACCGCAGCCCCCCGTTGGCCGGCGGGGTCCTCGTGTACCAAGACCAAGGCTGGCCCCCGCGGGCCTCGTGGAGTCGCGCCCAGCCCCGCGTCGCCGTCGCGTACGCCGCCGCCGTCCACCCCAGCAGGAGCAGGTTCGCCGGCGACACCACCCACGAGACGGCCCAGAGGGCACCGTACGTCGGCATCGCCAGGGCGCTCACGACGTGGTTGGGTCCTGCCGTGTCGTTGACTCCCGGCAGGAAGACGCCCTCCAGGATGGCGAAGAACTGCGGCGCGCGATGGTCCAGTCCCAGGGAGCCGTGGCGGAGGTTGTGCACCCCCTCCAGTTGCGCCGCCTCGTCGTTGACGTAGGTGCCGAAGGACGACAGGCCCAGCAGGAACGCCAGCGCCAGCGCGAGGAGACTCGACCGGCGCGGCCACCGTGTGGCGGGCCCCGCCGCGTCCGTCCTCGAACCCCTCCGGCGCCGCATCGTAGCCACTTCCGTCCACACGACCGGTCCCTACCGCTTGAAGCCTGCGGTTCCCGCACCCGTCTCGTGGCGTCGTCTGCGACCCTTTATCATCCCCGCCAGGGAATTTGCCTCGCGTCCCGATGGCCTCCGACACCGTCCACCGCACCCGCAACGCCCTCGTGGGCAGCGGCACCACGCTGCTGTTCTACGGGCTGGTCGGCATCGTGTACGCGGTGACGCTGCGCAGCG
>JANQNI010000115.1 GCA_028289805.1 Thermoplasmatota archaeon
GAGCCCGCTTGAACAAAACCTGTTGGTTTTCGGATTGGCCAAACAGAGACAACCCGACTCGGCACAAACGGGCCAAAGAGAAAATGCTTCAAGAATGCCCGTAGATTCCTTGGGGCATGAACGCCGACCCTCGTACAAGAACGGCCGTGCGGACCTGCCTGATCCTGGTCCTTCTTGCCTCGGCCGGCTGGGCGATGCCGGCCAACGCTTCTTTGGACGACCCCCTCGAGAAGGACCCGGAGGGAGACCTAGTGCTCCACACGGACAGCGGCCCACAGGACGCCGGGGACGCCTGGAGCGCCTTGGACCTGGTCGGCCTCCAAATCGACGAGGACGAGGCGGGGTTCACGTTCCACGTCGCCTTCGCCGACCTCAAGAGCACGGCCCCGCCGGGAACCGAGGCGGGCTACACGCGCGTGTTCTTCGAGGTCGACGGCAACGGCTACGTTCTCCTGTTCAACCGCCCCCTGGGCACCACGGGACACCGCGCCTTCGCGTTCCTCATGGAATACGACCAGACGCAAGAGCGTTACATGGTCACGCAGGATTTGGAAAGCACCACCGACGTGACGGCAGGGACCCTCTCGGCCACCGTTGGACGGAACCTGCTACAGGACCGCACCGGTGCTCCCCCCATGCAGGGCCACTCCTTCTCGAACCTCTGGGTGGAGTCCCAGGCCCACGTTCCGGCCGCCGCCACGGAGCTCGACGTGGGACTCGCCTCCACCGACGCGCCCGCGCGCGTACTGGACGTGATGCCCGACGAGGGTGCCACCGAATACCACGTGCGCATCGGCCTCCCGCAGGAGGGGCACGCCCGCCTCGCGTCGCCGCAGGCGTTCCGCGCCAGCAACGGTGAGGCGGCCACGTTCATCTACGAGATCGTCACCCAGAACACCGGCCCCGAGAAGGACCTGTTCCGGCTCTCCGCCCAGGAGGTCCCCGACGGCTGGAACGTCGTCTTCCCCACGGAGGAACTGGAACTGGACGGCGGCGAATCCCGCACGGTCCCCGTCCTGCTCATCCTGCCCTTCCAGCACAGCCACGGCGCCGTCGAGCAGGCGGTGGTCCGCCTGGAGAGCCTCACCGACGACGGCTCCCACGCCTCCACGCACCTGGGCGTCCGTTTCCTGGCCGTGCCCCAACCCGCCGGCCACCACGACACCCTGTTCATCCATTCCCGCTCCTACAGCCTCGCCGCCGAGGTGGTCAACCCGCTCGTCTCGGTCACCGAGGGCGAGGCGTTCATGAACTCCATGGAGGAATTCGACGGCGACGAGGGCATCCCCCTCCACGGTTCCGCGCAGGCGGCCTCCGGCGGCGGCACCCAGTTCGAGTGGTTCGTCCACCTGGAACCCTCCCTGGAGATGGGACTCGACTTCGACGTGGACGACACCGGAAAGGTCGAGGTCGAACTCGAGGCCGACCGGCCACTCCAGGGTGCTTCCGTCTCCGGCCGCCTCGTCCTGCTGGCCCCCACCTCCGAGGACGACACCCAACGCTTCCCGCCCTACGGGGGCCGCGACGCGACCATCCTGGCCACGATCGAACCGGATGGCTCCCTGGACGTCTCCGCCGGCCAACGTTTCAGTCTCACCGGCGTCGTCACGCCCGAGGAGGCCGCGGACCTGATCCCCTACGTCCCCGGCCAGAACCTCGTGCTGGAACTGCGCGTCACGGACGAGTTGCCCCTGACCCTTGGCGGTACGCCCGCGCTGCTGTCCGGATCCAAGATCAAGCTCCCCCTCGACGAGTACAGCGACCCGGTCTCCGACCTCTTCGACGGCTTCGACGTGAAGATCCTGGAGGCCCTGGACGTCCAGGAGCGGTTGGCGAACCCTGGCGACGGCGTCGTCTTCGACCTGCGCATGACGAACGTGGAATCCCGCGCCCGCGACTTCACGGTGGTCCTGCGCGGCGGCGCCGTGCAGTACGCCAACCTGTCCATCCCCGAGACGGTGCGGCTGGACGGCGGACAGAGCATGGACATCCAGGTCCTCGTGCACGTCCCCGACGGCGCGCAGGACGGCACGCGGCTGGATTTCGTGGTGGACGCTGCCGAGGCGGGCGATGACGCCCGGCGCAGTCTCGTGCGCCTCGCCGTCGTCGTGGACGAAGATGCAGAGCACGCGGACGATGCGGCCTCCTTCTCGGAGACGGAGGTGGGACGCGACAGCCCAGGGGCACCGCTGGCGCTGCTGTTGGGCGCCCTGGCCGGTGCAGCCGTCGCCCTGCGACGACGCGACTAGGTCCAGGTTCCTCGGACCGGACCGTTCAGCCCAGGCCCACGAATCGACCTCCGCCCGCTCCTGACCGGCGGTTTCATCCCCCCCTCCCCGCTCCTTCCGACCGTGCCCGAGACCCTGGTCCCCGACACGTCCGTCCTGGTGGACGGCCGCATCACGAAACTGGTCCAGGAGGAGTTCGCGGGGGCCCGCGTCGTCGTCCCCCTGGCGGCGCTGGCGGAACTGGAGGCGCAGGCGAACCGCGGACAGGAGACGGGCTTCGCCGGCCTCGGGGAGTTGACGGAGCTCCAGCGCCTCGCCACGGTGGAGGAGGTCCAGGTGGAGTTCTCCGGCCGCCGCCCGACGAGCGACGACATCGAGCGCGCCGAGACGGGCGCCATCGACGCCCTGATGCGCGACACCGCGGTGGAGGTGGACGGCCTGTTCGTCACGAGCGACCGCGTGCAGGCGCACGCCGCCGCCGCGCAGGGGCTGCGCCACCACTACCTGCGCCCCATCGTCGACGAGGTGCCGGACCTGACCGGCCTCGCCGTGTGGTCCTTCTTCGACGACGACGTGATGAGCGTCCACCTGAAGACCGACTGCGTGCCGATGGTCAAGCGCGGCACGCCGGGCGCGGTGACCTACGCGCCGGCGGGCACGACCCCCATGAAGCACGCGGAGTTGCGCTCCATGGCGCACGAGTGCATCGAGTTCGCCAAGCGGGACTACAACTCCTTCGTGGAGCTGCAGCGCCACGGCTGCACCGTCGTCCAGTTGGGCCCCATGCGCATCACCCTCGCCCAGCCGCCGTTCTCGGACGCGGTGGAGGTCACGGCGGTCCGGCCGGTGTTCAAGGCGACGCTGACGGACTACGAGCTGCCCGACGAGATCCGCGAGCGGCTGGAGGGCAAGGCGCGCGGCGTCTTCGTCGCGGGCCCCCCCGGCTCGGGCAAGTCGACGTTCGCCGCCGCCGTGGCGGAGCACCTGCACGGCCTGGACCGCGTCGTCAAGACGATGGAGCAGCCCCGCGACCTCCAGGTGCCGCGGGAGGTGACCCAGTACGGCGCCCTGGACCACGACATGGCGTGGACGGGCGAGGTGATGCTGCTGGTGCGGCCCGACCACGTCGTCTACGACGAGGTGCGCACCACGGACGACTACAAGGTGTTCGCCGACATGCGCCTGGCCGGCATCGGCCTGTTCGGCGTGACCCACGCCAACCGGGCCATCGACGCCGTGCAGCGCCTCATCGGCCGCGTCGACCTGGGCATGATCCCCCAGATCGTGGACACGGTGGTCTTCATCGACGCCGGCCGCATCGAGCAGATGCTGGAGTTGCACTTCACGGTCAAGGTCCCTTCGGGGATGATGCAGGACGACCTGGCACGCCCCGTGGTCGTGGTCTCGGACGTGCAGACGGGGGAGGAGCTGTACGAGCTCTACTCCTTCGGGGAGCAGATCGTCGTCATGCCGCTCTCGGAGGTGGAGGACCGCGCCCGGCCGACGGGCGCCTCCGGCCTCGCCGAGAAGGAGGTCCGGCGCGTGCTGGGCCGCTTCGCCAAGGGCAGCGCCATGGAGGTGGAGATGCGCGGCGACACCGCCACCGTCTACGTGGAGGACTGGGCCGTGCCGCAGCTCATCGGCAAGGGCGGTCGCACGGTGCAGGGCCTCCAGGACCGCCTCGGCGTCCGGTTGGACGTGCGCAGCC
>JANQNI010000143.1 GCA_028289805.1 Thermoplasmatota archaeon
GCGCTGGTGCGCGTCCACGACGTCGCCGAGACGGTGGCGGCCCTGCGGGGCGCCGGCCTGCAGGACTGACGGAACGTCGGAGGAACGGGGGACGGGGCGAGCCGCTCAGTGGCTGTGGCCGTGACCATGGTCGTGACCGTGGTCATGGTCGTGGTCATGCCCGTCATCGTGGGCGTGGTCGTCGTGGTCGTGCCCACCGCCCAGCACGCGGTCGCCGCCGACGGTGGCGGGGTCGCCGCGCACGACGGGGCTGTGGCGCACGCCGTAGGCACCCTCCATCTCCGCCTCGGGGGCGGCGGAGACGTCGACCACGTGGACGCGGTACTCCACGTCGCGGCCCACGACGGCGGGGAAGCGGACGGAGACGACCTCGTAGACGAGGTTGTCGTCCTCGTCCATGCCCACAGTGCGGTAGGAGCCCGCCTCCAGGCCCAGGGGGCTGGGCTGGAAGGCCGACGGGGGCGCGATCTCGAAGGTGGCGCCCACGTTGGGCTCCAGGAGGCGCACCAGTTCGTCGCCCTCGATGTAGGAGACGAGGATGGCGCCCACCACGTCGGCGGGGTCCTCCTGCCGCTCGCCCTCGATGTGGAAGCGGTAGGTCACCGTGTCCTCGGTGACGGCGACGACCTCGGCGTCGTAGATGATGTTGAACTCGAAGACGTCCCCGACCGCGGGGGCGGGGCCGATCTGGGCCTCGTACGTGGCTAGGTCCACGTCGCCCTCGGCGGGGCTGCGGCCCAGGAGGCTGGGCGTGGTGACGGTCTTGGACTTGGAGAGGCTGGGGTCGTCGCGGCTGACGAACGTGACGTCCGAGCCTTCGGGGACGCCCAGGACGCCGGCCACGAAGTCGCTGCCCAGGTCGCTCTGGCCGCCGGCGACGAAGGTGACGGGGGCGCCGAAGCGGTGCAGGAGGCCGGCGTCGTCGAGGGCGGCCGCCACGTCGGCGGCGGAGACTAGGCCGTCGTCCAGGAAGGCTTCCAGGCTGGCGGGCACGTCGTCGCCCAGGACGCGCTCGAACTCCTGGGCCAGGGCGCCGGCGGCGACGGAGCCGTCGAGGGTCGCGCTGGAGAGGCTCCAGACGAGCACCTCGCCCGTCTCGGCGTCGAGGGCGACGACGTCGGCGGTGACGGTGGAGCCGGGGGTGGCGCTTCCCTCGGGGTAGCCGAAGCAGCCGCTGAGGGCCAGGGTCGCGGTCAGCAGGAGAACGAGGAGTCGGTTCATGGGGAAAGTCTCCGTTGCAGGAAGGCTTCGAGGCGGTCGAAAGCGGCCCCCAATATGTCGGTATCGGGAAGGATGACGATGCGGAAGTGGTCACGGCCGTACTCGGGGTCGAAGCCGGAGCCGTGGACGGCGAGGACCTTCTCCTCGCGCAGGTAGTCCAGCACGAACTCCTTGTCGTCCTTCCACGGACCGCTGCCGTCGACGAGGGATTCAACGCGGGGGAAGGCGTAGAAGGCACCGTCCGGCCGGGCGCAGTGGATGCCGTCGATCTCGTTGAGTCGCTTGACGGTGAAGTCGCGGCGCACCCGCAGCGCGTCGTTCATGGCCGTCACGTGGTCCTGGGGCCCGTCGAGGGCGGCCGCGGCGGCCTTCTGGGCGATGCTGCTGGCGCAGATGCGGTTGCGGGCGACCTTCAGCACGCCCTCCTTGATCTGGGCGAGGCTGCCGGTGGGGTCGTTCCAGAGGGAGTGTCCCAGCCTCCAGCCGGGCACCAGATAGACCTTCGACATGCCGTTGAGGGTCACCATCGGCACGTCGGGCGCCACCGTGGCCGAGGCCACCTGCCGGCCGTCGAAGGTCATGTCGTCGTAGATCTCGTCCGAGACCAGGAACGCGTGGTCCTGGTGCTCCCCGACCAGGTCGGCGAACGACTTCACCACCGTCTCCGGGTAGAGGGCGCCCGTGGGGTTGTTGGGGTTGATGAGGCAGACGGCCTTCGTCCTGTCCGTCAGCTTGGCGCGCACGTCGTCCACGTCCGGCTGCCAGTCCTCCTCCTCCAGCGTCGCGTAGTGGACGGGGGTGCCGCCGAAGTACTTCACCAGGGAGTCGTAGGGCGGGTAGGCGGGTCCGGGGATGAGCACCTCGTCGCCGGGGAGGATGGAGGCCCCCAGGAGCATCTGGAGGACCTCGGTGACGCCGGTGCCGACGATGACGTCGGAGGCGTCGTAGGAGACCCCGTTGCGGCGCTGCTCGCGGCGCACGATGGCGTCGACGAACTCCGGGTCGCCCTCGGAGGCGGTGTAGCCGTTGTGGCCCGCGGCGACGGCCTGCGCCAGGGCGTCCAGCATGTGCTGCGGCGGCTGGAAGCCGTACGGGATGGGGTCGCCGATGTTCAGCTTCAGGACCTCGTGGCCCTGCGCCTCCAGTTCGCGGGCAGGCAGCACCACGTCGCGGATGGCGTACTCCACCTGGAGCGACCGGTCGGCGGCGGCCAGGGCGTGCCCCGTCGTCTGCATGGGCCGGCGGAGGCGGGCGGGGTGAAAAAGGGGTGGGCGCGCATCCGTCCACGCGGCCACGCATCAATCCAAATAACCCCCGGCAGGTCGCGTCCCGATGCGGTGGATCTCCATCCTGTTGGCACTCGCAACGGTCCTGACCCTCCTCTCCGGCTGCGCCGAGCCCCCCGCCGAGCCGGAGCCGGAGGACTTCACGCTCAACGAGGAGCTGGAGGCCACCGACTCCACGGGCGTCATCCGGGGCGTCGTCGTGGATGCGTCCATCGTCCCCGTCGTCGGCGCCACGGTGACCCTGGAGGGTGCGGGCCGGGAGACGACCGTGGACGAGAACGGCGCCTTCGGCTTCGGCGACGTGGCGCCCGGCAGCCACTTCCTGACCGTCTCCAAGCCGGGCTTCCACGCCCAGCAGGCCGGCGTCGAGGTGGCCGCCGGCGTCGACGCGCCCCCGGTCCTGCGCATCCAGCTCCTGCGCGACGCCGCCACGGCGCCCTACCACGCCGCGTTCCAGTTCACGGGCTTCATGAAGTGCGGCCTGAGCTACATCGCCCTGTGCGGCGCCGCCCCCGAGGCGACGGGCGACATGTTCCTGGCCACCTTCGAGCTGGACAGCACCCCGGACTGGGTCAACGTGGAGGCCGTCTGGGAGGGCACCCAGCCCACCGGCGACCAGTTCAACCTCAACGTGGGCGCCACGCCCGCCGGCCCAGACACCACCTTCGCCACCGCCCAGGGCCCCAGCCCCCTGCTGGTCCAGGCCAACGCCACCACCCTCGCCGAGGCCCAGGTCGGGACGGGCGCGGACCTGGTGGGGCGGATGTTCGTCTGGGAGATGGAGGGCACGGGCATCGACGACCACACGGGCCAGTGCGTCCCCGTGGTGCTGACGACGTACTGCCAGGGCCCCGGCGCCGCCGTCGAGCAGGAGTTCACGTTGTTCGTGCACGCGTTCCACCACTACGCGCCGCCGGAGGACTGGCGGTTCACGGACGACCCCCAGGCGCCGCAGCCCGCGTAGACGCTCCCCGGCGCGTCACGGTTCCGGCAGCAGGGCGTCCACCCGTGCCGTCACCCACAGCGGCCCCGTCA
>JANQNI010000144.1 GCA_028289805.1 Thermoplasmatota archaeon
CGGGTCGGTCGGCGACCGGAAGACCCTGGCCGGTTCACGGAGCCGGGGTCCACCCACCGGCCCGATGGCGGGGGTGAAGGGGGGAGAGGGAACCCTGCATCCTAGAAGCAGAAGTCCACGAGGTCTCCCGTGATGGGGTGGCCGACGGCGACCTTCGTGCCGACGAGGCCGGGGCAGGCGCTCGTCGCCACGTACAGGATGGGGATGCAGCCGATTGCGGTACTGGACGGCGCCATGTAGGGCGGGAGCGGGGGGTGGAGGTCCGTGTCCACGCCGCACGGGGCGAAGGGGTCGACGCAAGCGTGGTTGCCAAGCCAGGAGACGCTGGGCGTCGTCTCCTGGCCGAAGCCGCTGCCGCAGGCGCCCGGGTCGACGCACTGGGTGTACCCCTTGCCGTTCTCGAAGAGCGTCACGCCGGGGTCGCCGCCGCAGGCGGTGGGGTCGACGGCGTAGCACAGGGGGACGGAGAGGGGTCCGGCGTGGACCTCGGCGCCGACCTCGCCTGCGCCGTAGTTGCAGATGAGGCTGGCCCCCACGGGCGTTCCGGGGGTCGATAGGCCGCCGAGACAGACCCATGACATGGAGGTGGTGTATGTTTCAAGGATGCCGTGCGCGCACTCCACCGGCTCCACGGACGCCTGCGCGCCGGGTGCGAGGGCGAGGACGGTGGTTGCGAGCAGGAGGGAGAGGAAGAGGGCCTGGATTCGACGAGGGAACTCCATGCGGAAACCCAACGATGTGGTTGCATGATGGTTTGCGTCGCTTTGTTCCCCGCGTGGGCCGGTTCCCCACTCCGGCGTTCGGCCCACGCACGCGGGCGGAGGGTCAGGGGGGAGGGGGAGGAATCGGGGTCGGGGGTGGCGTGCTCGACCTCAGAGGCAGAAGTTGGCGAGGGTGCCGCCCAGGGGGGTGTACCCGACGGCCACCTCGTTGCCGAAGAAGCCGGCGCAGGGGTACTGGTCCATCCAGACCAGCTCGATGCAGGGGCCGCCGAGGGCGACGCCCCAGCCGGGGCTCGGGGCGGCGGGGCCGCAGGGGGTCGGGACGGGGAAGCAGACGCTGAACGTCGGAGGGATGGAGCCCATCGTGCCGATTACCTCGATGCCGCAGGAGCCCGTGGTGTAGATGCAGACCACGCCGTTGGCCTCGTCGATGCTGGAGGCGGTCGCGACGCCGAAGACGCCGCAGGCGGGCACGTTCACGCAGGTGGCAAACGAGTCGCCGTTCTCGACGACGTCGATGCCGGGGTCGGTGCCACAGACGGCGGGGTCCGCCCGGTAGCAGAGGGGGGCGGAGAGGGGCCCCGCGTGGACCTCGGCGCCGACCTCGCCGGTGCCGTAGCTACAGATGAGCCCGCCACCCACGGGGGTGCTGGGGGTGGGGATGCCGCCGCAGGAGACGGCGTTGTTGACGACGTCGTGGGCACACTCCACCGGTTCGACGGCGGCCTGCGCGCTGGGCGCGAGGGCGAGGGCGGTGGTGGTCAGGAGCAGGGCGAACAGGAGGGTCTGGGCGCGTTGAGCGATCTCCATGGCCCGAGGCAGGAACACTGAACCAAGAGGATATTCGACGCTTTGTTCCCCGCCCCGGTCGCGACGCGTCCGACGCCGCCGTCACCCCCGCCGTCCCAGCCACGTGCACAACCGGTCCACGCCCTCGAACAGGTGCTCGGCCGTCGTCTCGGCGAAGTCCTCGGGCAGTTCCTTGTCCGGCCCCACCTCCTCGCTGCGGGCGATGGCGCGGGCGCCGTCGAACTCCACGAGGCTCATGCGCGCCGTGTATTCGTCGCGGGGCCGCTGGAAGGCGTTTCCGGGCAGCATGGCGACGCCCGTCTCCTGCAAGATCGTCTTGCACAACTGCGCACCCGTGCGGATGCCGCGGCGGGCGAAGCGCCGGCGGAAGGGGCCGAAGTCGGGAAACAGGTAGAACGCGCCGTCGGGCTGCACCACGTCCGCGCCCGCGTCCTTGAGCCGGTCGTAGGTCCCGTTGACGACGGCGCGCAGGATGCGTTGCTGGTGGTGCAGGGTGCGCTCCATGGTCAGGTCGCTCTCGAAGGCGCGCACGGCGGCGTACTGGACGGGCGTGCAGACGGTGGTGTAGGTCTCGGAGGCGACGGCGGCCATCGCCTGGCGCAGCCAGTCGAGGGAGTCGCAGAACGTGAACGTCCCCAGGCGCCAGCCGCCGGCGCCGGCCCACTTGCTGATGCCGTTGAGGACGATGGTGCCCTCGGGGTAGTAGCGGCTGATGCTGACGTGCTCCCCCTCGTGGTGCAGGCCGCCGTAGATCTCGTCGCTCAGAATCAGCACCTCGTAGTCCTGGGCGACCTTCGCCAACGCCCGCAACTCGTCGGCGCTGTAGCTGACGCCGGTGGGGTTGGCGGGGTAGTTCAGGACGAACAGGCGCGGCCGGTACCGGTCGTGGTCCTCCTCCAGGACGTCGGCGAGCTGGTCGGCGTCCATCTTCCAGCCGTCCTCGGCGTGCGTGTCGACGCGGCGGACCTTCCGTCCGATGATCTGCGCCTGCGGCGTGTAGCTGACCCAGCAGGGGTTGGGCACCAGGATGTCGCCGTAGAAGCACAGTTGCAGCAGGAACAGCAACTCCTTCGACCCCGGCCCCACGAGCACGTTGTCGGGGTCCACGACAACGTTCTGGGTGCGTTCGTGGTGCGCCGCCACCGCCTCCCGCAACTGCGGCAGGCCCTCCACGGGCAGGTACTCCTTGCGCGTCGCCCTGGCGCGCAGGGACTCCACCAGGGGGTCGGGGACCGGGAACGGCGACTCGCCCAGGCCGAGGTTGTAGACGGTCCGGCCCTCCGACCGCAGCCGCAGCACCTGCGCCTGGATGTCCAGCGTCGGAGACTGGCCCAGACCCCGGACGTTGAGGTTCAGCGAGAGGTTGCGGCGGTCCTCCATGCCGGACCTGAATCGTTCGTGGGCAATCTTATCCGTTGGGGTTCGCCGCCGCGTGGCCCCGGCTCCGCTCAGGCGTCGATGACGCGCTCCTCCGGCCTCCGCTCGCGCCCGGAGCCCAGGCGTCCGGCCAGGCTCACCGCGATGCGCAGGAACAGGCCCTCGCTGAAGCCCGCCACCGCCGCCCAGACGTAGTACGCCTGCTGCGAGCCCACCGTGACGCCCAGCAGGCCGCCCCCGAGGGCAAGGACCACCAGGAGGGCGCTGGCGCCCCCGAACGATGCCCGCAGCAGGTTCCACGAGCCGTCGACGATGGTGTGCGGCAGCATGCGGTCGCCGGAGCCGGTGAGGGTGGAGACGAGGGCGCTCACGACGCCGCCCAGGACGCCGAGCAGGACCACGACGCCCGCAAACGTCCCGCCCTCGACGTCGGGGACGAGCCGGTAGGCGCCCAGGGTCGCCAGCAGGATGGCGCCGGCCGTGGCGACCATCAGGATGCCGGAAAGGGTCCGCAGCCGCGACTCCGTCAACCGCACCGACTGGTAGTGCACGTCCCAGTGGTCGTTGTGGACGAGCAGCGCCCGCCGCACGGTCCGCCGCCGCTCGGCCAGGCCCAGCGCGTCGAAGCCCCCCGTGAGCCAGCGCCGGATCTGCTGCTCCTTCTCCCAGCCGAGGGCCTCGGCGCGGCGCAGCAGGTCGTCCGCCTCCAGGCGCAGCGAGTGGCCGTCCATGCACTCCACGAGGCACTCGCGGGCCCGGTGCACCTTCTTCCAGCCGCGCTGCAGGTTGCGCCTGCGCACCGCCTCCTGCCCCGCGTCCAGGTACACCGTGGCCGAGCGCAGTCCCTCGACCGCCTGCGCGTCGCCCTCGTCCAGGGACGCCCCGAGGGCGTCCAACTGCAACCGCATCGCCTGGACCTCGTCGCGCAAGCGCGAGAGACGGATGCCACTTTGACCCACCTGGACGAGGGAGGCGGGGCGGGGCATAAACGAAGCGGGGGATGCGATGGGTCTGGGCCGAACGGGCGCAGGATGTGTCGGTGGCTTCACCACGGGGCCGCGGCCGGAGCCGTCACGTGCCGCCGGACTGCAGTTCGTACATCCCGCGAATCTCCTCCACCGTCGTCGCCTGCTGCGGCGCCTTGTCGTCGCGCCAGACGGTGAAGCGGGGGAAGCGCGCCGCCAGCCCGGCGCCCGCGCGGACGCTGCCCCAGCCGGCCCGGTGCGTGGGCGACAGGGACAGTTCGGCGGCCTGCACCTCCATGACGACGGCGGGGTGGAACCACACGTCGGGCACCATCTCGGCGTCGACGTCGGCGGGCTTCCCGGCGCTGACGTGCTCGGCGAAGCGGTCCTTGAGGCCCATGAGGGTCGCGTCGTCGAAGCCGGTGCCGAGCTTGCACACGGTGGGGTAGGTGTCCGTGTCGGGGTCGTAGGCGGCCATCAGCAGGGCGCCGTACCACCCGGCGCGGCGGCCGCGGCCGTAGAAGGCCCCCACCGCCACCAGGTCCATGGTGTCGACGAGGTCCTCCGTGTAGTCGGTCTTGTACTTGATCCAGTCGAAGCCCCGGTTGCCGGCCTTGTACGGCGCGTCGAGGGCCTTGCACATGATGCCCTCGGCGCCGTCGGCGACGGCCTGTTGGAAAAACGCCTCCATGGCGCCCTCGTCGTCGCAGACGGCCATGGTGCTGAGGCGCACGTCGTCGTTGAGGTCGAAGAGGGCCTCGACGCGGTCCCGGCGTGCGGCGTACCCCTCGTGCATGACGCTCTCGCCGTCGGCGGCCATGCAGTCGAAGAGGAACACGGAGACGGGGATCTCGTCCATCATCGTGGTGGCGGCCTGTCCCCCCTCGGCGAGGGCGGACTCCTTGCGGGCGTCCTCCCCGAGGCCGGTCTTGCGGCCCCGGCGGCGGCTGACGTCCTGGAAGGGGCGCATCCGACCCGTCTCCTTGTTCATGGCCATGCACTCGCCCTCCACGATGGCCGAGCGGCCGCGCAACGCCTTGCGCAGATGCTCCTGCACGTCGGGGAACTGGCTCGTCAGGTCCTCCATGCGGCGGCTGAACAGCTTGACGGGCACGTCGGGGTCGGCGCTGACGTGGGCCTGCACGCGCAGACCGTCGTACTTGTACTCCAGGGCGGAGCGCCCCGCGTGCTTCTCGAGGATCTCCGGGAGCGTCTTCAGGCGCCCCGCCGCCATGGGGCGCAGGGGGACGCCGTGCTGGACCTGGACGGCGTCGACGGCCTCCAGGCCGCCCTCGGCCAGCGTCCTGGCCACGAAGGCCAGGTCCGAGCGCAGGTCGTAGGCGCGCTCCAGGCGGGCCCGCACGTCCTCGTGCTCCGCCCGCTCCTCCGGCTCCATCTCCGTGACGGACTTGACGATCCCGCCCCGGTGCCAGGCGGTCAGGGCGTCCAGGAACGTCATGTCGGCGACACCGAGGCGCAGACGCCCCGCCACCGTGCGGACGATGAACTTCGCCTCGCGGGGGCCGGCGTCGCCGAGGAGCTTGAGCAGCAGCTTCTGCTTCAGGTCCTGACTGCCGCTGCCCTCGACGGCGGCGATGGCGTGGAGGCGGTCGAAGACCGCCCGCACGCTCAGGCCGGGCGCGTCCTCTGGCTCCCCGAAGGCCATGAGGCCCACCTGGGCGGCGCCGCCCTTGCGCTCCATGAGCCGCTGCGCGGCGAGGCCCAGGTCGCCCGCGTCGTGGTAGACCCGCGTCGCCTCCGCCACGCCGTCCGCCTTGACGTTGAGGCCGGCGGCGCGGGCCAGCACCTGCAGGACCAGCTTCTCGGCGAGGCCCAGTTCGACGCCCTCCCAGTCCGGCGCCACCTTGCCCTGCAGCAACCGCACGGCGGGCTCCACCTCGTCCCGGTCGAGGCCGTCGAGGGCCTCGGCGAGGATGGCAGTCAACTCCAGCCGCTTGGTGGTGGCCTCCAGTCGCTCGAAGTGGTCCACGAGGGCGGCGTACTCCACGCGGCGCGGACGGTGGCGGGCAAGAAAAGCGGGTCGCCCCGCCGCCTCGCTTCCCAGGCGCTGGTCAGCCGTACATGACGGAGTGGGTGTGCCCCTTGTCGCGCTCGCGCATCCGCTGCACGCGCATCGCCTCCGCCACCCGCTCCTCGTAGCGGTCCGCCTCGTCGTACAGCAGCGTCGTGTCCAGGGGCGCGTCGAACAACCGCCCCAGCAGGTCCACCACGGCGGCGGCGCTGCGGGCGTCCGGCTGGTCCGGGTTCGCCTCGGCGAGGATGCCGACGACGGGGATGCCGTCGCGCTTGCCCAGCGTCAGCAGGGTGCCGGTGACGCCCGCGACGAGGCCGTTGCCGAACAGGGGGGTGCCGAGCCCGCTGATGCGGTCGCGCAGGTCCGGGGTGCTGGCGGCGGCGTACACCTCGACCACGCTGTCCCGCTGCGCCGCGTCCTCCACCAGGAGCCCCTCCGGGCTGACGACCATCGCGGCGCCCTCCTGGCGGCTC
>JANQNI010000173.1 GCA_028289805.1 Thermoplasmatota archaeon
GGAGGCCGAGTCGATGGTGCAGGCGGCCAGCAAGCCGTTCCTGCCCTTCTGGGCCATCGTCCTGCTGTTCGCCTCCGCCGCGCCCGTCCTGTGGGTCCTGACGCGGTGGACGGCCCTGCCCGTCGCCGCGGCCCTGCCCCTGTCGCTGCTGGCGCCGCTGGGCGTCAGCCTGCGCAGCTACGCCCAGAGCCAGCGCCGCAACGCCCTCCTGAACCGCCTCAGCAAGGCCGCCGAGCACCGCCGCGGCCACGACGGCGCGGCCGGGGCGCCGGGCACTTCGACGACGCGCCCCGAAGCTTCTTGAAGCCCCCCGCCGGCTCGCGTGCGTGCTGCGCTCGTCGCTCCTGGTGCTGCTCGCCGCCGCCCTCGCCGCGTCGAGCCTCGCCCTGAGCTGGGGCGAGAAGGAGGTCACGCACGAACGCTGCGCCCTGGAGCGGGAGACCGGCCAGCGCGTCTGCACCACCCGCACCACCATCGCCCACTACGACCCCACCGTCCTGCGCGGCACCGTCTCGTCCTGGGAGCACCGGGGCGACCGGACGGACGGGCCCGAGTCGCGGACCTTCTGGCACCGCTACGACGAGGCCACCGCCCCCGGCTTCCCCGCCGGCTCCGCGTGGTGGCACAGCCCCATCCTCGCCGCCGCCCGACCCCTGCTGCTCGCCGGCGCCGTCGTCGGTCCCACTGCCGTCGCCGCCGCGTGGGTCCTGCCCCGCGCACGCCGCCGCTCGGCCCCCGTCGCGCTCCTGGCCCGGCACGCCCACCTCGCCCCGCTCGCCGCCGTCCTAACCCTGGCCGCGGGCCCCCTCGCCGCCCTCGGCGGCATGGCCCTCCACGCCGGCACCTGGGCCGCCACCCGCGTCGAACCCCTCCAGCCGATGCCGGGGACCTGGGTGCTGGCCGCCGCCGGAATCCTGGGCCTCGCCGGCGGCGTGCGGATGCACGACCGGATGCGCGACGCCGCCGCGGGCCGCACCGCCGCCTCCCCCCTGGTGCCCGTCGC
This sequence comes from Thermoplasmatota archaeon, assembly GCA_028289805.1. Taxonomy (GTDB): domain Archaea; phylum Thermoplasmatota; class E2; order JACPAO01; family JAHFTW01; genus JANQNI01. The sequence goes on from JANQNI010000173.1 coordinate 1,004, forward strand.
CGACCTGTACGGCTTCGACGAAGCGGACGAGGAACCCGCCGCCCCCGAACGCGAGCGCGCGCCGGACGGGGTCCCGTGGCGCTGGCCCCGCGGCGGCACCCTCGCCCTCACCGTCGCCGTCCTCCTGCTGCTTCCCCTCGGCGCGCCCCTGGCCAGCAAGGACATCACCCTGCGCGACTGCCCCGAGGTGGAGGGACGAGGCGCCGTCTGCTCCTCCACGTCCCTCGCCGTGACGTACCACGCCGCCCACGCCGCCCTCTGGGAGGTCCACGTCCGCGACGGCCCCGTCCCCGAAACCGCGCTCGCCCCCGCCGGCGCCCTCCACTACCTCGGCGCCTGGCAGGAACGCCACGGCGGCCCCGCCTGGATGGGCCTCGGGGCCCTGCTCCTGGCACCGGGCGGCCTCGCCGTCGCCGCGTGGTTCGCCGCGGCCGGCCGCACCCCCCACGCACCCGGACTCCCCGCCCTGCGCACCGGCGGCCTCGCCCTGCTGGCCCTCGGCTTCCTCCTCGCCGTCGCCGCCGTCGCCGTCCAGGCCGGCACCTGGGTCGGCGCCCCCGCCGGACGCAGCACCCCCCACGTCGGCGCCTGGAGCGGACTCCTGGGCTGCCTCCTGCTCGCCGGAACCGCCCTGCGCGCCCGCCGACACCACCCCGGACGCACGACCCCGTCGACCGCAACGACCACAAGCGCTGCCGACTAAGCGCGCCCGTGAGCAAGGCGCACGACCCGCACTGGCGCTACGTCGCCTTTCGCATCGACGCCGAGACCCCCCTCTCGCGCCGCGCCGTGGGCAACGCCATCCTGGGCCGCGCCCGCCGCGAGGACGTCCCCGACGACGAGGCGCCCCAACTCACCCGCTACGCGTGGCCCCACGGCATCGTCCGCGTCCCCCACCACCAGCTCGCCGCCGCGCGGGACTGGCTGCCCCGCGTCACCTTCGCCGTCGAGGCCGGCACCAAAATCCCCCTGACCCTGGAGACCCTCTCCTCGTCCGGCACCCTCAAGGCGCTGACGACGCGGCTGGGCATCCTGACCGAACGGGGGGTGCCCCCCGCCCTGGAGGCGAAGCGGGCCCAGCAAGCCCCCCGGAAGCCGCGCAACCCGCAGGGCCCTCGGGCGCCTCCCCGACGGCGGGGAGCGGGCGTCCCGCCGCCGCGTCGCAGTTGACGTGCGTCGCGCCGGGGGGCGGCCCGTAGGCGGAAGTCCTGAGGTCGGCCACCGACGACGTGCGCGACGCACCCTAGGGACAGGGGTGGGCTCCTGGCACGAAGAGGTCGTCCGGCCACGGTTCGAGGAACCGAACGGCACCCCCCAACTCCACGCCCGCGTGCTCCCGCAACCACGCAGGAATCTCCGAACCCATCTTGACGAGCGCCGAAATATGGTGCCCATCAGGCCCATCGTAGCTGACGCGGGCCTTCGCGACGCCATCTTCCAAGGCCACGCCACCCAGGGTCCCCCTGAAGGGGCTGCGGCTTCCGTCCTCCCGTTCCTCGTCGACCTGCAATCCAGAAAACCCAGGGATATCCAAATCCAAGGGTCTGCGCGCCGGCCCGCAAAAGGAGTCTCCGCCCGTGAACGAGAACACCACGTCGCCGGTGGCAACGGGCATGGAAAGCTCCACCGGCTCCTGGGAGACCTGGGCGGTCCGCTGGGTGGCGGAGGCCCACGCGACCGGCGTCCAAGCACGCGTTCCATCCCCGCCGAGGTCGACGGAGACTCTCAGGTCCGACGGGGTTTCGGCGTACACCAGGAGGGAGATGGAGGTCGCGTCGGCGAATTCCTCTTGGGAATACCCCATCGTGGACGGACCCTCCGGGTAGTGGCGGATGTAGGTGACGCCGAAATCCGGCAGGCGCAGGAGGGGGCCGCCCCTAGAGACGAAGGGCGAACTCACGTACAGGACGCCGTCACCGCCCTGGGGATCACCCATCTCGACGGTGACGTTGATGGACTCGACGGTCAAGCCGGTGATGTTCTGGTGGTAGAGGTGGAACCCATGGTGTTCGCCTTCGATCACCCAGGTCCCCGTCCCTTCGAGCGTGCCCGACCCCTGGGCCGGTGGAAGGTCGTAGACTTGGGCGGGCTCGCCTCCGATGCACCCGGAGAAGAAAATGGAGAAGGTCAGCCACAGGGAAGGTAAGATTCGATTCATAATTCACCTAGTAGGTTTCGTACAAGATAGCCATTCCTTTCGTAGACTCCTTGCAGCCTCCTCCCTTTTTATTACCGGAATACCAGCCGTACTTCAACCAGCAGGAAACGGCCTTCACGTCGACGGTGGAGGTTTTCTCCGCAATCTCGTCCAGACTGCTCATGGGCAGGTCGAGGATGGCGGGTTGGCTGTCGGATTTGCCGTACCGGTCCTTGAACTGTACGTATTCGCTCAGGTCCAGTCCGATCGCCCGGCAGTTCTCGTCCAGGTACTCGGCCTCGAGCCAGAAGAACCAGTAGTCCTTGTGCTTGCTCTTCTCTTCCAGTTCGATCAGCGAGCGCAGCGTGGGCGTCACGCCGTCGGTGACTGGGATCTGGCTGCGCAGGAACGAATTCGCGATGCCCCCGCCAATCTCCTGGCGCACCACTTCCTGGATGGCGGATTGGCTGCCGCGGCCGGCACTCCGGGTCTGCATGGGGGAGGGTCCGGTCGCGTCGTCCGACTGGACCTCGAAGAGCCGACCCGGGTCTGGGGCCTCGTCCGAGGACAGGGACTCCCGAAGCTGTTCGACCGTCCGGCCGTACTCCATGGATCCAAGCGACTTGACGAGCTTCTGCACCTGGGCCATCACGTCCCGTGTGTCGGGTTCTGGCAGGTCCTCGACGAGCGCCGCGACCAGATCCGGCCCGCTCGGGGGGTCGTCGATGACGATGTACTCGATGAGGGCCTTGATCAGCTTCGAGGGCTCGGGAAGGTCGTCGATGACCACGGCGTCGAGGATTCGCTCCACGTCGTCCTCGACCCGCTCCCGGGCCTGGGCGACGGTGGCCAGCGCACTGGCGACGCGTCGGTTGACCTCGTCCATGATCTCCTTGTAGGTGGGGGTGTCGGGTAGCATGTCGCGCACGTCGTCGACGAGCGCGTCGAGGTCCGGAGAGGGGAGCGCCTTGACAAGGTCCATGGTGGACTTCAGGATCTCGTTCGGGTTGTCCACGTCGGAGAGGACCTCGTAGGTCGCGTCGAAGATCGAGCGCTCGACTAGGGCGTAGACGAACGGCTTCGTCATCTGGCGCCCGTCGTAGACTCGGTACTCGTAGTCGAGGTCGTACCGACCGTCCTTCGTGCCCAGGTACAGGTTGCGGACCGCCGAGACCTCCATGACGCCGATGTGCGTGTCCTCCTCCAGCATGGCGTCCATCTGGTCGACGAACGCCGAGCCCTGGAGTTGGACCAGGAGGTCCGCACGGCTGTTCTCGGCCAGGTCGATGGCGTTGACCAGGGCCATTCCGGCGGAGGGGGCTGAGGCACGCGACGACGACTCGCACGCCGCAGCATCGGCGGCGCTCGCGGAGGCAGGCACCAGCGGAACGATCAGAATCAAGATCGACAAACAGGCTATTTTTCTTCCGATGCTAAACCTCGGAGTTTTGTTTTCCAGCTGTTTGTTGGAGGCCATAGTCGCCACGAACCAGACCGGATTTGGAGATTATATATTTATCCTGCTTGACGCAATGGTCCGAACGGACTTCGACGGAGTTTTTTGCATGTGCGGGGCCTGCTGCGGGGCACAGGCGTCCCGCCGCCGCGTTCCTGATGCACGTCGCGAACCGGGCCGTGCACGAGGGGCGT
>JANQNI010000176.1 GCA_028289805.1 Thermoplasmatota archaeon
TGGCGACGCGAACGTACTCCACGCCGCCGACGAGTTCGACGTGGATGGTGCTGTCCTTGGGCGTGTACTTGAGCGCGTTGCCGAGGAGGTTGAAGAAGACCTGCGTGATCCGGTCGGCGTCGGCGGTGATGCGCAGGTCGCCGGAGGCGCGCACGTCGAGGTGGACGCCGTTCTGGTTCGCCTGCGCCTCGAAGGCCGCCGCGGCGTCGTTGGCGAGGTCCCCCAGGTCGGTGTCCGGGGTCTTCATGGTGAACCCGCCCCCCTGCAACCGGGCGGCGGCGAAGACGTCCTCCACCAGTTCGGACAGGCGGATCATGTTGCGTTCGATGACGTCGATGGCGCGCAGCCGGCCCGTCTCGCCGAGCTTCTGCGTCTTCAGGAGGTGCAGTTGGACGCGGATGGGCGTCAGGGGCGTGCGCAGTTCGTGGCTGGCCATGTTGAGGAACTCGGTCTTGAACCGGGCCACCTGGTCCAGCAGTCGCAGTTCGGCCTCGACGCGGCCGGCCTCGTCGGCCATGCGCTTGGCCTCCAGTTCGGGCCGCAGGTCGCGCGCGAGGACGTTGACGAGGCGCAGGGTGCCGTCGGCGTCCCGGATGGGCGCCAGGGTGAGGCCCACGGGCAGGACCGTGCCGTCCCGGTGGACGCGCTCGACGCGGCGCTCGCCCACCACGCGGCCGGCCTCCAGCGTCTTGCGTTGTGCCGCGAACAGGGGCCCCGAGTCGTCGGGGAGGATGCGCTGGATCGTCTGGCCCAGCATCTCGCGGGCGGGGTGGCCAAAGAGCTTGTGGGCGGCGCGGTTCCACGTCTGGACGCGGCCGTCGGGGTCGAGGGTGATGATGGCGATGGGGGCGTGCTCCACGACGGCGACGAGGCGCGCGTGCGTTTGCTGCGCCTCCAGTTCGGGGCGGCGGTCGCGCAGGATGGCCGTGATGCGGGGGGCGGTCCGCTGACCGTTCTCGACGGGGGCGAGGGTGACGTGGACGGGGATGCGCTCCCCGCCGCGATGGATGCGGTCGCTGTCCAGTTCCACGACGACGCGCTCGCGCATGACGCGCGCCCGCAACTCGTTCAGTCGCGGCCGCTCCGCCCGGGGGACGATGGCGTCCAGGTTCATGCCGAGGGCCTCCTTGCGGCTGTAGCCCAGCAGGTCCGTGGCGGCGCGGTTCCAGGTGTCGATGGTGCCGGCGGCGTCCGCGGCCAGGATGGGGTAGGGGCTGGCCTCCACCAGCACGGCGAGCCGGTGGGCCGCGGAGGCGGCGTCGCGGGCGTGCGTGACGTCCTGGCAGGTGCCGTGCCACCCGTGCTCCATGGGCGTCCCCGTGAACTGGAGGTGCCGGACGCGGCCCCCCATGTGCGCCCGCACGGTGTGCTGGAACGGGGCGCCGGCCTCCATCGCCTCGCGCATGCGCCGCAGCCATTCCTGTCCCTCCTCCGGTTCCATGGACCGCGCCCACGCCTCCAGGGGCGCGGCGGTGGCGACGTCGAAGCGGCGGTGCAGCCAGGGAGAACCGCTGAACAGGCCGTTCTGGTCTTTGAACTGCCATCGCCCCAGTCCCGCCAGCTCCTGCGCCTCGTGCAGTTGCTCCATCGCGGTGCGCAGCCGTCTGGTGCGTTCGTCCACCAGAACCTCCAGGTGGTCGTGGGCGGCGGCCAGCGCGGCGTAGGCGTCGTGGCGCTCCCGGACGATGGCACCCACGTAGACGCCGGTGAGGCTCAGCACGGACAGGAGCGCCTGCAACTCCAGGAGCGCGAGGTTGGGGTCCGCCGTGGTGAGCAAGACCGTGCCCTGGAGCAACCCGGTGAGGGCCGCCAGGGCGAGGCCGAGTGTGCTCATGCTGGCCACGTGCGGCCCGAGGCGCGTCGCCGCCCACGCCACGACCGGCAGCGCGAGGAAGCCGATGCGCACCTCGACGAGGTTCGCGGGCCGCAGGGGCCCGAAGACGAACAGGGCCACGAGGGCGAGGACGAGCGGGTATGCGGCGGCCTCCCACCGGGGGACGGACCACGGGCGCGACCAGCGGGGCAGCAGGATCAGCGGCGGGGTCACGATGAGCGCCCCCATGGCGTCACCCACGTACCACGTCGCCCAGATGGCGCCCCAGTCGGCCCACGGCGCCAGCCCGAACAACGCGAGGCTGGTGGCGCCCGTGATGCTGCTGGCCAGGGGGGCCACGACGCCGGCCCAGAACACGAACCGCGTCGCCGTCAGGGGCCGGTCGAAGGCGGCGTTGCCACCGCACAACCGCACGACGGCCCAGGCGCCGAAGACGCCCTCCGCCGTGTTGCCCGCGGCGATGAGGAGGCTGCTCGGGACGTCCCCCGTCGTCTCCAGGTTGACCGCCAGGGCCCCCAGGAACACGCCCGGCCAGTACCGGCGTCCCAGCAGCACGAGGGTTCCGATGGCCAGGCCGGTCGGCGGCCACACGGCGCTGGCGCTCTCGTGCACGATGGCGAGGGCCAAGCCCAATTCTGCCGTCAGGAAGTACACGATGGCAAGCAGGCCGACGCCCGCGCTGTACCGGAGCCCGCGGAAGGGCACGCCTTGACCTCGGTGGCCGCGTTGATAAGGGGCCGCGTGGGGGTGGGCGTCCGTTTCCCCCCTCCTCCTGTGACGCGTGCGGACGCCGGCGGGGGCGCCAGGACGGTCAGGTGGCCTTTTCAAGAGGCGAGTCGGTGCACGGATTGGGATGCACCATGAAGGTCTTCGAGTCTGACCTGCGCGGCAAGACCGTGATGAGCGACCAGGGCGGCTACCTGGGCGTTCTGCGCAACATCAGTGCCAACGTGGAGACGGGCGATCTGGTCTCCATCCACGTCGAGGCGGCCCAGGACATCGACACGCGGCTCTACCCGACCGACGATTCCGGCCGCATCACGTTCCCGTTCCAGTCCATCCGGGCGGTGCGGGACGTGGTCGTCGTGGGCATGAGTTGAGCAGGCGAATGGCCGCGACGGCCGACGCGCGAGCGCCTGCCGGGCTCGCAACGAGCGTAGCGTAGAACGGTCGCGGCAGGCCACAAATTGGAGTGGCGAGCGACGGGAGCGCAAGCCTCGGCCGCGACGGGTTGAGCGAGCGGCAGTCGGCGTTCTGCCGCTATCGATGTGGTTCCTGCCGGCGCCACCGGCTCCCTCGCTCCTCGTCTTGGACCACCGGGCGCGTCACCGCGCCTTGCGCCGCTCGACCGGTTCCTTCTCCTTCCGTCGCGCGCGCAGTGCGCGCCCGTAGGCCGGCGTCATGCTTGCGTGGGGCCGTGCGAAGCGATGCATCCCCTGCTCCGCTTTCGTGCGGCGGGATGGCGCTTGCGGTCGGGGCCCAGGGGCCTGGCCTTAGGTGGAGGGGCGCTTGGGGGCCTTGCGGTACCAGTTGACCATCTTGTCCATGCGCGCGACGCGGCGCTCGTGGTATTGGCCGAAGTGCGCCTTGCGGTGGTCTTGGTGCCGGCGTTCGTATGCGTGCGCGTGGATGGAGTCGTAGCGGACCATCGAAGGGATGTGGCGCGCGCCGGGTGATGGACCTGCGGTCTGGTGGCGACGCCCGAAGGGCCTCCTTGGGCCGCAGGGACCGACCATGTCCGCTCAGGAATCGAACATGTTCGATGAACGTGGGGTCCTGCGCCACCTCGGGACGAAA
>JANQNI010000177.1 GCA_028289805.1 Thermoplasmatota archaeon
CCCTCCACGACATCGACCTCGACGTGGACGCCGGCGAGTTCGTGGGCGTCGTGGGGCCCAACGGCGGCGGCAAGAGCACCCTCGTGCGCGCCCTCCTGGGCCTCCTGCCCTCCGCCCACGGCCACCTCGACGTGCAGGGCCCCGTCGGCTACGTGCCCCAGGACGCCGCGCACGCCGACGACCACGTTCCTGTCTCGGCCGACGAGTTCGTCCTGACCGGCCGCATCGGCCGACGTTTCTGGCGACCGCCGGGGAACGCGGACCGGCAGGCCGTGGCCGACGCCCTCGAGGAGACCGGCCTGCAAGACCACGCCCGACGCCGGCTCTCCCACCTCAGCGGCGGCCAGCGCCAGCGCGCCCACCTCGCCCGGGCGCTGGCCCAGGGCGCCCGCCTGCTCATCCTCGACGAGCCGACGACCGGCGTCGACCACCGCAGCCGCGACAAGGTCCACCGCCTGCTGGAACACCTGTGCAAGGACCACGCGTTGACGGTGCTGATGGTGAGCCACGACACCGACAGCCTCGCGCGCCACGCCACGCGGGTCCTCTGGCTGGACCGCACCATCACCCACGACGGGCCGGCGCGCGACGCCCGCGCCTGGGCCGACGGCACCCCCGACGCACGCCCCGCCCACCCCTTCGGAGCCCACGCATGAGCGCGACCCTGTTCCTGACGGAGCCGTACTTCCAGCGCGTCCTGGCCACCGCGATCCTCGTCGCCGCCACCGCCTCCGGCGTCGGCGTCTTCCTCCTGCAACGCGGCCGCGCCCTCCTGGGCGACGGGGTGGCGCACATGAGCTTCGCCGGCATCGCGGTGGGCTTCGTCGTCGGGTGGATGCCCCTCGCCACCGCGCTCGCCTTCGCCGTCCTGGGCGCCCTCGCCGTGGACGCCCTGCAACGCCGCCGCCTGCTGCGCTCCGACGCCGCCCTCGGCCTCGTCTGGACCACCAGCCTGGCCCTCGGCGTGGTCCTCGTCAGCAGCCGGGGCGCCGTTCCCGTCGACGTGGAGTCCTACCTGTTCGGCAACCTGCTGCTGGCCGGCGCGTCGGAGTTCCGCCTGGCCCTCGCCATCGCCCTCGTCGTGGGCGTCGGCCTGGCGACCCTGTGGCGCCCCCTCCTGCTCGTCTCCCTCGGACCGGAGCAGGCGCGCGTCCAGGGCGTCCCCGTGCGCCTCCTCGACGGCGTCTTCACCGTCCTGACCGCACTCACCGTCGTCGCCTCCGTGCGCGTGGTGGGCGTGCTGCTGGTCACCGGCCTCGTCATCATCCCCGCCGCCACCGCGATGGCGTGGGCGACGAGCACGCGGCAGGCCATCCTGGGCGCCGTCGCCGTGGCGGTCGCGGCCGTCGTCCTGGGTCTCACCGTCAGCGCCACGTTCGCACTGGCCAGCGGCGCCACCATCACCCTCGCGGCGGCCGCCATGTTCGCCGGGTCGTCGCTGGTGCGCCGCCTCGCGGGGCGGGCCTGACCGCAGCCGTCGCAGGCGCCGGGTTCGCAACAGCCGCTGGGACCGGAGGGGCCGCAGCACGTACGGCAAAGCCTGCTCCATCCGAGCCCCGCCGTCCCCCTCGGGCCCGTGCCCCTTCCGGCAAAGCCACCACCCCCCGCACCCATCGGGAGTCATGGTCACCGTGCGGTTCGTCACCGTCGACCCCTGCGCCCACGCCCCCTGCGAGGCCTGCGCGCACGCCGAGCAGGCCGTCCGCACGGCGATGGAGAGCCTCGGCGAGGTCGTTCCCGGCGGCCGCGACGGCCCCACCTGGCGCGCCCTCGGCTTCACGGAGGGGGAACTGCACTGGGAGCACCTCCACGCGGACGAGGCCGGCCTGGACCTGGCCCACGCACCCTACCTCCTGCTGGACGAGTTGGTCCTGATGCAGGGCCGCGACTGGGACGACGACGAGGCCGCCCGCCTCATCGCACGGGCTCTCTACCCGGCCGGCTGGGCGTGAGGGTGCGGGCCCGTCAACCCCAGCTCGCCGCCCCCGTCCGTACCCCCACCACCGCATTGAAACCCCCGCGACGCCCTACGGCCCCCGTGGTGCGCATCCGACTCGTCACCGTCGAGGGCTGCCCCGGAGCCGGCTGTCCCGCCTGCGCCGTGGCCGAGGCGACCCTGCAGAAGGTGCTCGCCCTCGCCGGCATCCCCCTGCCCGAGCACGCCGAGGGCAGCCGAGGCGAGGCCCACCTGGCCGACGGGCGCACCATCGAGGCCGTCCACCTGTCCTGCGACGACGCCGGCGTGGCGGGACTGGACCCGGCGCGGGCGCCGTTCCTGTTCGTCGACGACGCGCCGGTCCTCGACGGCGCCGAGCTGGACCCCAGCGAACTCGCCGAGGCCGTCTTCGCCGCCCTATTCCCCGACGGCCTGGCCGGCCTGCGCCCGTAGCCTCCTCCAAGCCCGCCTGCGACCGTCAAGACCCCCGTTCTCATGGAATCCGAAGCACCCCGACCCGTGGACGCCCCCGCCCCTCCCGGTCTCGCCCCCGCCGTGCCCCTCTCCGAGTCCACCAGCCTCTGCCCCGAGTGCATGGCGCCCGTCCCCTGCGCCTACGAGGCGCGCGGCGACGAGGTGTGGCAGACCAAGACCTGCCCCGACCACGGCGCCTTCGAGGCGGTGGCCTGGCACGGCGTCGAGCACTGGCACTGGACGCGCTCCTTCGACGACGGCTGCTGCGAGGGGTCCTGCGACCCCGCCGGCGACGACGGACGCCGCAAGTGCCTGGCCGTCGTGGACGTGACCATGAACTGCAACCTGGAGTGCAGTTGGTGCTACGCCAGCAGCAAGCCGGGCCTGCCGGAACTGCCGCGGGAGGACGTGCGCGCTCTGCTGGAGACGGTGCTGCGCGAGAGCGGCGGGCCCACGCCGATGCAGTTCAGCGGCGGCGAGCCCACCACGCGCGACGACCTGCCGGAACTGGTCGCCATGGCCAGG
>JANQNI010000202.1 GCA_028289805.1 Thermoplasmatota archaeon
GCACCGACGACGAGGCGGTCGCCGTCGAAGTCGAGGTCGTAGCCGAAGAGCCGCTGCTGGAAGAGGTCGCTCTCCTCCAGGGTCTGCTTGAGCGCGGTGCCCTGGGCCCCGACCTTGAACAGGTACACCGTCCGCTCCTCGAAGACGCCGGTCCCGTCGCTGCCACTGTAGACGTAGCCGTAGCCCAGGTCGGCCACGGCGAACCAGTCCCCGTGCACATCCACCCTGCTGCCGAACTCCACGGCGTCGGCGGGGGCCTCCACGCGTTCGACGAGGCCCCAGCTCCTGCCGTTGTGGCGGTAGACGTAGACCGAACCGTCGCCGGAGCCGGGCGCGTTCTCGTCGGGCGCACCGACGACGAGGGTGTCGCCGTGGACGGCGAGGTCCGCGCCGAAGTCGCTGCCGGACTCCCCCTGCAGGGTCTGGAGGACCGTCCAGACGCCGTCGCGCAGCCCCACGACCTGCACCACGTCGCTGTAGGCGGCGGCGCCGACGAGGGTGTCGCCGTGCCACGCCACGGAGGAACCGAAACCGGCCGCGCGCGCCTCCGGGGCGACGGTCTCGAATTCCTGCATCGCGGCGTGCCCGTCGGCGGCCGCAGGGGGTGGGGGAACCAGCACGAGCGACAGCACGAGGAGGGCGAGCAGGGGAGTTCGCTTCAGATTCGGTCCCTTGACCACGGACACCACGAGGCAAGGCCGATTTCCTGGTATTTAAGCAACGTCGTCTTTTTGGCGAATCGGCTCCGACCGGGTCACCCAGGTCGCTACCCCTGCGGCGACCGCCACGGCCGACGCTGCCAGGATGCCCAGCGCGCTGCGGGGGTGGTCCTGAATCCACGCCAGGAGCAGCACGTCGTCGCTGCGCTCCGGGCTCCGAACCGTCCCGTCGTCGTGCCGTCGTTCTGGTTCCAGTGTGCCCTCCACGGTTGGGACGGTGCCAACGGCGATGGTGGGGGGCGCGAGGTAGCGCGTTGCGGTGGACGCGGCGCCCTGGTCATCCACGACGCGCAGGTCAACGCGGAAGGTGCCCGGGCCGGGCAACCGCAGGGGCGTTCCGGGTGGGTTCGGCTGGACCGCGACGCCGTCAACCGTCCAGTGGCGCCCGGTGACGTTGCCGTCCGGGTCGACGCTGGCGTCGGCGACGACGTGCTCGCCTCGTCCCGCGTCCCAGAAGGACGTGATGTGTGCCACGGGGGGTCGGTTTTCGACCACGACGGTGGCCTCGACGCGTTGGCTGACGGCGCCGTGGTTGTCCTCCACCATCAGCGCCACGGTGTGGTTTCCGGGCGCATCCCAGGAGATGCGGGGTCGGGGGTCCGCGATGGACTGCCCGCCCCATTGCCAGTGCCAGCGCACCACGCGGCCGTCCGGGTCGCTGCTGTCGTCCAGGGGGGTGACGAAGGTCCCCGTTGGGACGTGCTCCGGCAGGGAGAATGAGGCGGTGGGGGGCCGGTTGAGGACGTGGACTGTGGCGCGCCCAACGCTCCTGGCGCCCTCCTGGTCGAACGCCTCCACCGACACGGTGTGGTCCCCCGGCCGGTCCCAGGTCCGCGTCCACGTGTGTCGGTCGGGGTCGTCGGGGCGCGGGGCGGTCACGTCCAACCAGCGCCAGGAGTCGACGACGCCGTCCGGGTCGTGGACGAGGACCGTGAACGTGATGGGCTCGAAGGTGAGCCCGGGGGATGGTTGGAGACGCGCACCGCCCGCGTCACCGTGTCCGTGGCACCGAGGTTGTCGATCACGTTCAGCGTGACCTCCACCATGCCCAGGGTGTCGAACCGCAACTGCGGGTTCGGCCCCGTCCCGGTCTGGCCGTCGCTCGTGCTCCATCGCCATTCCACCACCTCTCCGTCCGGGTCGTGGCTGGCGTCGTGGAGGGGACTTTCGGCAGCCCGGAACACCTCCCGGTGCAGGGTCGTGAAGTCGGCCACGGGGGGGCGGTTCTGGACCTCGACGGGACGCGCGTAGGAGCTGCGCAGGCCGGTGTCGTCGAAGACGGTCAACCGGGGTTCGTGCAGGCCCGCGTGGGGGAACACGTGGTCCACCCGCGGGCCCTCTGCGTCCACGTCGCCGTCGCCGTCGAAGTCCCACCAGAACGATTCCAGGGTGCTGTCCCCGTCGGGGTCAAACGAGGTGGAGACGAAGCGGACCGGCTCCAGACTCAACTCCGAGTCCCTCTGGATTGCGTATTGGGCGTGGGGCGGGTCGGGCAGGTCGTGCACGAACGTCTGCCCGTGGAAGCCGATCGTGTCGTGGTTGTCCCGCTGGCCGCCGTCGCCGTCCGGGGCCCCGACGAGGAGGTGGGGGCCCGTCAGGGCGACGTCGTTGCCGAGGCCGTCGTGGCCTTCGTTGCGCAACTGTTGCACCCGGTGCCACCCGGACTCGTCCCTGGCCCACACGTACGCTTCGCCCTGCTCCTGCCAGTGGGGACGGTAGTAGCCGATGCCGCCGCGGCCTGCGTTTTCCGTGGTTTCGTCGTAGCTTCGGTTGCCCGGCCTCCCGACGACGAGGTGGTCGTCCGTGAGGGCGACGGACGCCTGGGGCCCTGACGTGGACCGTTCCGGCACGAAGGGCCTCGGCAGCGCGGCCCGGAATTCCTCCGCGAGCCCTCCCTCCCCCATGCGGTGAACCGCAACGTGGGTGCCGTTGACGGCCGCAAGGAGGTCCCCGTGCATCGCCACGTCCACGCCCCCCGCGTCCTCGAGCACGTGGTGCGTCGGATTCCAGCGCCCGTTTTCGGGCTCGTGCACGGTCCAGCCCGTCGCCGTCGGCACCACCAGCCTTCGCCACTCCCCGTCGATGCCGGCCTTGTTCCAGTTCGCCGCGATGGGGCTCGCGGGGCCGGCACGCCAGCGGTCGTTGGACCACTGGTACGGGATGATTCGGTCGGGGTTCTGGGTTCCGTTGTCGTCGGTGCCACCGTCCGTACCCACCAGGAGCGTGGGGCCGGCGAACGCGACGCCGACGCCGACGACCTCCTTCTGAAACAGGTCTGGGGGCGACAGCAAGACGTCGCGCGTGATGCCGGTCTCGTTGAAGTGCACCACGCGGACGGTGCCTTCCACCTTCACGAGGCGGGGTCCGAGAACCTGGAGGTGCGCCAGCCCCGTGCCGTCCGCGCAGGGTTGTCCGACGGCCACCACCCCGGGGGCCACGTCCATGGACTCCAGGGCGTCCTGGCACCTGATTTCGAAGGAGCCCACCATGCGCCACGCCTCGTCCCGATGGTAGAGGCGCACCCGGTTTGAGGCGGACGCGTCGCACTGGACGAAGACGAGCAGGTCCGCGCCGCCGGCGACTACGCCGCCGTGGCCAACCTGGGCGATTGCTACGATG
>JANQNI010000230.1 GCA_028289805.1 Thermoplasmatota archaeon
GGACCCGACGTCTACCTCTACCTCACCGTCTCGTCCGAACCCCCGAGCACGGCGGACGTGGAGGGCGACGGCGTGCGCGTCCCCGTGCGCACCGACGCCGACCCCGACGCCCGCATCAACGAGCGCGGCAACTTCCTCGTGCCCCTGCCCGACGGCGTCGACCCGAGCGGGTACGGGGGCGTCGCGGCGTGGTGCGACGACTTCAACGTGCTGTTTGCCAGCGCTGCCCTGGCGTAGCCGCGCAAACGGAGGCCGGACAGACCCCAACGAACACGCCCCCTCCCGGAACCGCGAACATGTTCATGTTCGGATTCCGCAGTTCGATGCAAACGGCCCCCGCACCCCGTGGCCGAACCCTTTTCCCACCCACGCCCCTCGCCACGACTGGATGGACCTCACGCCGCTCTGGAGCGCCCGCGCCAACGCCATGAAGGCCAGCGAGATCCGCGAACTGCTGAAGCTGACCGAGAACCCCGAGGTCATCAGCTTCGCGGGCGGCCTGCCCAACCCCCAGAGCTTCCCCGTCGAGGAGGTCCACGAGGCCACCCAGCGCGTTTTCCGGGACCACGCCCAGCGTGCCTTCCAGTACAGCACCACCGAGGGCGTCTCCGAGCTGCGCGAGTCGGTCGCCGACTACCTGCACGCCAGCCAGGCCATGGACGTACACCCCGACGACGTCTTGATCACCAACGGCAGCCAGCAGGGCCTCGACCTGCTGGGCCGCACGCTCCTCGACGCGGGCGACACCGTCGTCACCAGCAACCCCACCTACCTGGGTGCCCTCCAGGCCCTCAGCTACTACGGCGCCAAGTACGCCGGCGTCGACAGCGACGGCGACGGTCTGCTGCCGGACGCCCTCGACGACACCCTCAAGGGCCTCGCGGCCCGCGGCGTCCGGCCCAAGTTCCTCTACGCCGTGCCGACGTTCCAGAACCCCAGCGGCACCTGCATCCCCGAGGCGCGCCGCCGCCGCATCCTCGACATCGCCCACGAGCACGACCTGCTGATCGTCGAGGACGACCCCTACGGCCGCCTGCGCTTCGACGGCGACCCCGTGCCCACCCTGCACAGCCTCGACAAGGGCGGCGACCGCGTCCTGTACCTCGGCACCTTCAGCAAGATCCTCGTGCCCGGCTTCCGCCTCGCCTGGACCGCCGGCCCCAGCGAGTTGGTGCGCAAGATGGTCGTCAGCAAGCAGAGCATCGACCTCTGCACCAACGCCTTCACGCAGTTCATCGCCGCCGACATGCTGCAAAACGGCATCATCGAGAAGCACCTGCCCGAGATCATCCGGCTCTACAAGGGCAAGCGCGACGTGATGCTGGGCGCCATGGACGAGCACTTCCCCAAGGAGGGCGTCCACTGGACCCGCAGCCGGGGCGGCATGTTCACCTGGGCCGAGATGCCCGACGGCGTCAACACGGTGGAGATGCTGGAGGAGACCGTCCGGCGCAACGTCGCCTACGTCCCCGGCAAGCCGTTCTTCCCCGACCCGGAGCAGGGCTTCAACACCATGCGCCTCAACTTCACCCACGCCAGCGACGACAACATCAAGGTGGGCATCGAGCGGCTCGCGGGCGTGATGGTCGAGACGATGGAGCGGCAGAAGGCGCTGGCCTGAGTCCCCTCACGAGCCGGCCGACGCCGCCACGGCCCCCGCCGCGGCGATGCCCGCGACGACCGCGGTGACGAGTTCCTGCACGGAGCGGGCAAACGCGTCCTCCTTGATCCACTGCTTCGCCTGGCGCCGGATGGCCTTGCGCACGCGCCGGTCGGGGTCCAGCTCCTTGTCGCTGTCGGCGGCGACGAGGATGGCCACCAGGCACACGGTGCGGTCGTCGGAGGCGTCGCGCTGCTGCACGGCGCTGCGCACGGCGCGGCGCAGGGTCTGCTCCGCGCCGGTGCCCTGGCTCGGGTAGGCGGTCCCGCCCCACCAGGTCCGCGCCTCCTCCACGACGCCGGCCTGGACCAGTTGCTGGGTGAACTGGTGCCGAAGGAGCCGGTAGCGGCCGCCGCTGAGGCGCGCCACCCACCAGGCGGCCCCGCGGGGCCGGCGGCCGCGGGCGTCGTGCCAGACGGTGGCGTAGCGCACGTCGTCGGGGGCGTCGTAGGCGGGCACCACGCGCTTGCCCTCCAGGCGGACGTGGCCGCGCAGGGCCATCTCGGCCAGCACGGCGGCGCCGAAGCCGTACGGGTGGAAGCCCAGGGGGCGTCCGGTGCGGTCCCGCGTGGCCATCAGGAGGAAGCGCAGCGGCAGGTCCCACGCGGTCGGGTCGGCGGGCAGCCGGTCGTCAGCCGCCATGGAACGCCTCCACGCGCAGGAGGTCCTGGAACCGGCGCAGCGGGTGGTCCACGCCCGCCGGCGCCTCCACGCCCGGCTTGCCGTACGCGGCCCACGCGACGGGCATCCCGAGGTTCTTGGCGGCCTGCACCACCTCCACGCCCCACGCCCCCACCGCGAGGGTCTCCTGCGGCTTGGTCTGGAGCACGTCCAGGGCGTCCCGGAACTGGTGCTCCTGCAGCGGTTCGTCCTCGCTGGTGCGCACGAAGTCGAAGAAGTCCGTCAGTCCCGCCAGGTCGAGGCGCTGGTACGCCTTGAACCGGGGCGACCGCGTCACGACCCCCATGCGCCAGCCGCGCCGCGCCAGCTCCAGCAGCGTCCGCGTCACGGTGGGGTGGGGGCGGGTGTGGAGCTGCTTGGCCTCCAGGTAGGCGTTGACGGCGGCGGCCGTGATGCGGTCGACGGCGTGCTGGTCGAGGCGCAGCTTCTGCTGGTGGTGTCGCTTCAGGAAGGACTCGAAGACGCGGTCTCCGTCCAGGTCCCCCAGGTACTCTCCGAACAGGACCTCCCCCACGTCGTGGGCGGGCCACGGCAGCTCGGCGCCGGCACGCACCATGGCGCGGCCCGCCGCGTCGCTGGCGAGGCGCTTCATGCGCTTGAAGTCCAGCAGGGCGTCGTCGAGGTCCAAGACGGCGGCGCGCAGGCGCACGCTGCGCCATCGGCGCGAGCGTGATGAGGGTGCCGTTCGGCGGACCCCGCTGCATCCGGCCGCCCCAGGGTGCGACGGGACCGACCGCGCAGCGGTGGACCTGGGGCCCGAGGGCGAATCCCGCCACCGCCACCCTTTTCTTGACGTACCGGTCCGCGTCACCGTCCCCGTTGTCCATGTCCGCCAAAGGTGAAAACAAGGGTTCCTTGTTCAAGCGCGCTCGCCGTGACCCGCTGCGGGGCCACCCCATCGAAGACCCGTCGCGCGTCGCGGACGGGGTCGTCAAGGGTGACTACGCTCCGACGAACGTTCACCTGTTGAACCTGGACGCACACCGTCTGCGGGCGATGCGCCACGAGGGCATCACGACGCTGGCGCACCTGCGGCGGAAGATCAAGATCCTGCCCCACCAGGTGAAGGCGGCCATCCGCGTCCTGAACACGATGCAGGGCCGCGCCATCCTGGCCGACGAGGTGGGCCTCGGAAAGACCATCGAGGCCGGCATCGTGATGAAGGAACTGATCAGCCGCGGCAAGGCGAAGTCGGTGCTGATCCTGACGCCGGCGGCGCTGGCCTCGCAGTGGCAGCAGGAACTGTGGGACAAGTTCGGCGAGCGCTTCGTGCGCCACGACGACCAGGACTTCCAGGGCTTCAGCCGCCACGACAAGATCGTCACGTCCATCGACACGGCGAAGTCGGCCAGCCACTACCCCGACATCATCGGCCGGGAGTGGGACCTCGTGGTGGTGGACGAGGCGCACTACCTGAAGAACAAGAAGACGCAGCGCTACGCCCTGGCCGACGACATCAGCGCCCGCCACGCGCTGATGCTGACGGCGACGCCCATCCAGAACAACCTCATCGAGCTCTACAACCTCATCAACCTGATCAAGCCGGGGCTGCTGGGGACGTTGCAGAACTTCGAGGAGGAGTACGTCGGCGACGCCCAGGGGCGCGTGCTGCTGCACGCCAAGCGCCTCCAGCGCCTCCTGGAGCAGGTGATGATCCGCAACCGGCGCAGCGAGACGGGGCTGAAGTTCCCGGAGCGCAAGGTGGAGACGCACCGCGTGCAGGCGAGCAAGGGCGAGTACGAACTGCACAAGGCCGTGGGCGAGTTCATCCGCACCTACAAGCAGTTCTTCGAGAGCCACCTGGCCCTGATGATCCTGGAGCGCGAGGTCGCCAGTTCCGCCCCCGCCCTCAGCAAGACGCTCGGGAACATGATGGGGAAGATGAACGACCCCGACGTGACCATGGCGATGGAGGATCTCCAGCACAAGGCGGACTCCATCAAGCGCAACGCCAAGGCCAACCTCATCCTCGACGTGGCCAGGAACACGGACGAGAAGATGATCGTCTTCACGCAGTTCCGGGAGACGCAGGAGTTGCTGTCCCGGCGCCTGAAGCAGGAGGGCGTCTCCAACGTCAAGTACCACGGCCAGTTGTCGCCGGGGCGGCGCCGGGCGGCGCTCAACGAGTTCAAGGGCGACGACTGCCGCGTGCTGGTGTGCACGGACTCGGGCAGTGAGGGTCTCAACCTGCAGTTCTGCCACATCCTCGTCAACTACGACCTGCCCTGGAACCCCATGCGCGTGGAGCAGCGCATCGGTCGCGTCCACCGCATCGGCCAGGAGAAGGACAACGTCGTCATCCTCAACCTCGCCGTCGCGGACACCATCGAGGACTACGTCCTGCAGGTGCTGTACGAGAAGATCCGCCTCTTCGAGGTCGCCATCGGCGAGATGGACCTCATCCTCAGCGACATCAACGAGTCTGGCGGCATCGAGAAGCGCGTCATGGACGCCATCCTCGGCTCGAAGGAGGACGAGGACGTCAAGGACGCGATGGAGAAGGTCGAGGCGGAGGTGCGCCGCTCCAAGAAGGACGCCGAGGTCATCAAGGAGTTGGACGCCAGCGTGTTCCAGCAGTTCGACCTCTCGACTGCGGACGACGACGTGAAGATCGAGGACTCCACGAACCTGGAGCAGCGCGTGGTGCGGTTCGTGCAGGCGTTCGTCGACATCGTCGGCGCCGAGACCGAGGAGGCGGACGGCATCACCACCGTCAAGCTGCCCCGCTCCTACTGGAAGCGCGTCGGCGGCAGCCACACCTACACCACGCGGCCCGACATCTTCGACGAGCTGGACGGCGAGGCGGAACTGCTGAGCCTCGGCACCCCCTTCGTCCAGAGCGCCATGGGCGTCCTGGAGTCCGACGGTGCCGTGGGCCAGGTGCGCACCGCCGAGGTCGACCAGCGTGCCACCGTGCTCTACTACCGGTACTACATCGAGACCCTCCGCAGCGAGCTGGAGGACTTCGTCAGCGTCGCCGTCACCGACGACGGGAACGTGCTGTGGACGGAGGAGGGCCTGTGGCAGGTCCCCGACGGCGAGATGGTGCGCCAGCCCCGCACCCTGGACTCGAAGCAGCGCGAGGACCTGCTGGAGAAGGGCCGCTTCGAGGTCGGCAGCGTCGTGGCCCCCGTGCTGCAGAAGAAGCGCGAGGAGGCCGCCGACGAGCTGCGCCGCACCGAGAAGCGCCTCGAGGACTACTTCGAGCGCCAGAAGGAGGAGATCCGCGTCGACGAGTCGAAGGTCCGCCGCAAGATGGGCGAGATCCGCAGCCGGCTCTACTTCACGGAGGACGGCGTCCGGGAGCGCAAGTTGGAGCAGCAGTACCAGAAGCTGGAGGAGCAGCTCCACGAGATGACGTTCAAGAACAACCGCCGCGAGGAGGAGTTGGATACGGAGCTCAAGGCGCGGCTGGAGCGGGAGCGGGAGAAGCAGGAGCCGCGGCTGGAGGTCCAGCTCATCGGGGCGACGCGGCTCATCCCCGCCGAGGAGCCGGTGGCGGCCGTGCAGGAGGGCACGGCCGCGGCACAGCCGGTCGCCGCGTAGGGGTCGACCCCGCGCCGGCACGCCCATGTCCCACCCCGCCCTGCGACGCGCGTGGCCGACGTGCTGGACTCCATCCCGCCGGAGCTGTGCGTCCGCTGCAAGGCGGCGCGGGCGTTGTGCGGCATCAGCCCGTGCCCGCTGCTGCGCCGGGTGCAGGGGCACCTGCCGAAGGTGGCGCTTCCGGGCAGGGACCTGACGGGCAGCAGCCCACCGAGCCTGTTCGTGGGGCGCCACGGGTACCCGAAGGTGAACGTGGGCCCGATGCTGCCCGCCGAGCACCTGCCGGAGGCCCAGGCGCGCAACCTCGACGACCCGCGCCGTTGGGCCGACGAACTCTCCATCCCGGACGTGGTGGGCCTGCGCAGCAGCCTGGTGCGCACCACGCACGCGGTGAAGGTGGACGCGGCGGCGCGGGACCCGGACCGCATCACGCGGTTGTCGCAGGAGTTGGCGGTGGCGGCGCGGCCGGTGGACACGGAGGTCCACCTGCGCAAGGTGCCCAGCTTCAGCGTCGCGCACGTCGGGAGCTTCACGGCGCCGCACGGCCCCACCGTCGAGGTGCAGCGGGCCGAACTGACCGAGAACGTCCGCGTGGAGAACCCCGTCGAGCGGGCGACCTCGGACACGGACCTGCGCGCCGCCGACGGCGTGGTGGAGATGTTCGACGCCGGCGTCGACCCGTACCAGATGGAGCGCATCCTGAGCGCGGGGATGCTGGGCCAGGAGCGGGCGCGCAGGCTGGTGCCGACGCGGTGGGCGATCACGGCCACCGACGACACGCTGGGCAAGGCGCTCATCGACCGGGTCCGGGACCTGCCGACGATCGACAAGCCGACGGTCCACTTCGGCGAGCGCTTCGGCAACCGCTTCCACGTCGTGCTGCTGCCGCGCGTCTGGGGCTTCGAGCTCATCGAGAGCTGGCAGAAGGGCAGCTTCTGGGCCAGCGGCCGGGAGCACGCCCCCGCCCCCTCGGCGCCGCCGTCGGTGGACTGGGAGGACCACCGGGGCCGCACGGAGTACGCCCACAACACCACGGGCGGCTACTACGCGAGCCGGCTGCCCGTGCTGGAGCACCTGCTGGAGCGGGGGCGGCAGGCCACCGCCATCGTGCTGCGGGAGATCACCAGCGACTACACGACGCCGTTGGGGGTCTGGGTGGTGCGGGAGTCCGCCCGCGCCGCCCTGGCCGGCAAGGGGCTGGTCTTCGAGGACGTCGAGTCCGCCCTGCGGCACGTCCAGCGCCGGGCGCGGCTGGCCGACTGGCGCGCGCACGCCCAGTTCCTGCCGCAGGTGCTGCGGCAGCGCACCCTGGACTCGTTCTGAGCCCCCAGATGCGATGGTTTTGGGACAATCCCGCGCGGGTCCAGCGGCCCACGAATGCAATAGGAAACCATTGGAGAAATCTTGGACATCGAAGAAACGATTAACAACGCAGAGGGGCTCTCATCATTGATTCCCATGAAATATGTGGAAGAATTCGGGGTCGGCCGCCGAATGGCCCCCGTACCCCTGCTGCTCGCCCTCCTGATCGCACCCGTGGCCGCCGCCGGACCAACCGACGCCGCCGCATCCGCCGCATCCGTGGAGGAGATCGTCATGTGCGTGGTCGCGAGCGTCGACATCCCCATCCCCGCGCACGAGAACCAGCACGCAGTGCCCATCGGCTGCCTGGGGCCGTACCCCGTATGCCCCCCCGTCTTCGTGGAGATCCTGTTCAACCCACCCGGCCTGAACCCCCGGATCTACTGGGGCTGCATCGACGCCTGGGAAGGGTACATCATCCGCACGGTCAAATCATGAACCGCGCCTCCCCCCGCCTGCTGCTGCCCGCCGTGCTCCTCGTGCTCCTGGCGGCACCCGCAACCGCGGCAGGCGGAGACCTGCAGGCCGAGGGCGTGACCCTGTGGGGCTTACGGGACCTCGAGGCCCCCCTGGCCTTCCTGGAGCGGACCGGGCAAGGAGACGCAGACTTCGAGTTGACCGCCAAGTCCCTGCGCGTCGAGACAGACCGTCGCGACGTCGTCGTGGGCGCGGTCGGGACCGAGGCCACCACCGAAACGACCGAGCACGACGACCCGACGGTGGTGGGCGTGTCGATCCGCGCCGACGCCCGACTCGTGGTCCTGCCCACCAACGCCGTCCTGGCCGTCGAGGGCGGTGACTGCGGGAGGCTCCACACGCCGGCCGCATCCACCCACGCGCACGCACCGACCCTGGACGGCCGAGACACCACGAACGTCCCCCTCGGCGCCGCCCTCGGCTGGACCCCCTGCGCCGGGTCCGCCACGACCATCACCGGCGACTTCGTCGTCGCCCTGTGGGCGTGGGACGCCGAGGTGCGCGACGCGCGGGGCACCACGCCGCTGCCCAGCGGCCAGGGCGACGCCTCACAGGGGAACGTGGGGGCCCGCGAACAGTTCCTGTTTGCCCGCGACGCCACGCTGCGCCTCCCGCCCGGTGCGCAGACAGCCTACGTCGAGGACGTGTCCGTCGCGGCGCGGGGCGT
>JANQNI010000243.1 GCA_028289805.1 Thermoplasmatota archaeon
CGACGCGTCCCCCGGCACCTACGTCCTGCGCGCCTCCGCCCCCGGGTACGCCCCCGCCGAACAGGCCGTCCTGGTCGAGGCCAACGAGACCGCGCGGCCGCGTATCCAGCTGGCGTCGCAGGCGCCCCCCGTGCCCTTCCACCAGACCTTCCAGTTCGAGGGACGCGTTGTCGCCAGCCTCGGCCCCGCAGACGCGCCCGCCGCGCCCGCCAAGGATGCCGCCGGCGCCGCCGGGTGCGCGTGCGCCTTCGACGTCCCCGTCGGCCGCAACACCGTCGCCGTCACGGTCGAGGCGCTGTGGGAGGACGCCGTCGACCCCGGCGAGCAGGCACCCACCCAGTTCCGCTACAACGTCACCAGCGGCACCGGCGGCGCGTGGGCGGCCGGAGCCGGGCCTTCACCGCTGCTGGCCCACCTCGGCGAGGCGGACTTCACGCCGGGCTTCGCCTTCGCCGACCACGCCGTCTTGACCGTCGGCCTCCTGCCCGACGCCGTCTGGCCCACCGTCGACCAAACCTACACGCTCTTCGTCACCGTCTGGGAGGTCGAGGGGCCTCCGGAGGGGTGGGCCTACCTCGAGGGCGACCGGTAGCGCGGCGAGGCGCCCGACCCGGCCCTTTTTCAGTCCCGGCCCCCGTCGCCGCCGCCATGAAGTACGTCGCGTTCGACCTGGAGACCACGGGCACCGACGCCGAGCGGGACCGCATCGTGGAGTTCTGCTACATCGTACTCGACGCCGAACTCTACGAACTGGGCCGCTGGTCCGCCCTCGTCCACCCCCAGATTCCCATCCCGCAGGAGGTCGTGGACGTGCACGGCATCACCGACGAGATGGTCGCCGACAAGCCCCCCTTCTCCGCCCACGCCGGCCGCGTCCAGCGCCTCGTCTCCGAAGCCACCCTCATCGCCCACAACCACCGCTTCGACGTCAGCTTCCTGCACAACGAACTGGTGCGCGCCGGCCAGCCCGGCCTCGCCGTGGAGCACCCCGCCATCGACACCCTCCAAATCGAACGCCAGGTCAACAGCCACCGCCTCGCCGGCATGTACGCCCGCTACACGGGGCAGGACCTGGACGACGCCCACCGCTCGGAGGCGGACACGGAGGCCACCGTCGAGGTGCTGCGCCGCCAGCGCGCCGCCCACGCCGACACGCTCCCCGCCGACCTCGACGGCCTGCGCGTCAAGGACCTGGTGCGCCACTTCGACCCCGAGGCGCGCATGAAGACGTGGCTCGACCACGGCCACCGGTTCTACGAGACCGACGGCAAGCCGCACTTCGGCTTCGGCAAGTACCGCGACGCCGCCATCGACACCGCCGACCCCGACCACAAGTCGTACCTGCTGTGGATGCGCGACCGCGACTTCCCCGCCGACGCCAAGGCCGTCGTGGCGCGGTTGCTGGGCCCCGAGTACCAATCCAAGCTGGCGTAGGGAGGCACGATGAAGGTCCTCTGCGTCGGCAGCAACTACGCCCACCACGCCCGCGAGATGGGCCACGCCACGCCCGCGTCCCCCGTGTGGTTCTGGAAGCCGGAGAGCGCCGTCGTGGGCGACGGCCACGCCGTGCACCTGCCCGCGGGCGTCGGGGCGGTCCACCACGAGGTCGAACTCGCCGTGCGCGTCGGCGCCGACGGCCGCCCGGACGCCTTCACCGTCGCCGTCGACGTCACCGCCCGCGAACTGCAGCAGGCCGCCAAGGAGGCGGGCCGGCCGTGGACCCAAGCCAAGGGGTACGACACGTTCCTCCCCCTGGGGCCCTGGCAGGACGCCCGCGGCGTGGACCTGCAGGACCTGCGACTGCGGCTGACCGTCGACGGGGCCGTGCGGCAGGAAGGCTGGACCGGTGACATGACCTGGGACGTCGACGCGTTGCTGCGGGAGGCGGCGACATGGACGACCCTGGAGGCGGGCGACGTGCTGCTGACGGGGACGCCGGAAGGCGTCGGACCCATCGAGGAGGGCCAGGAGATGGTGGCCGAGGTCGTGGGGCACGTCGCGGTGCGCAACCCGGTCGTGGCCCGGGCCTAGGCCGCCGCCCGCGCCGCCTGCGCACCAAGATCCGTGGCCCGCAGCGCGCGGCCGTCGCGATCCAGCAACCCCGCCTCGCGCAGCCGCGCCACGTGGTAGCTCAGGGTCGACTTGGCGAGGCCCAGCGAAGCCGCCACCTCCGAACCGACAGCACCGGGGTGGGCGCAGACGAACGCCAGCACGCGTCGGCCCGCCTCGCTGACGTGCGGCAACGCCACCATGAGCCCGTGGTGCGTGGAACCCGGAACGAAGTAGCACGTCTTGCCGGCGCTCCTGTGGACGGTGACGAGGCCCCCCGCCTCCAGCTTGCGCAGGTGGTGGGCCACGACGCCCTTGCCCTTGCCGAGGAGGCGCACGAGGGCGACGTGGTGGATGCCCGGCTGGGCCCGGATGGCGTCGTACAACGCGGCGCGGTTCGGGTGCTCCAGCAGTTCGTCGCGGCGCAGGCGGCTGAAGAGGCCCACGAAACCCCCGGACTTGATGGCCGGCCACAGCCAGTACAGGAGGCCGACGAGGAGGGCGGCGCCGGCGACGCTGGCGGCGGTGGGGGGCGGGGGGAGGCTCCAGCCGGTGGCCTGCACCTCCCTGGGTTCCTCTTGTTCGACCGACTCGTTCGGCGCGGGGATGGGCTCTTTGACCAAGCCACCGCTTTGGAGGGTGGACGATCCCTGGCTGCGCAGGGTCCACAGGGGCGTCCCGTCGCCTTGGAGGTGCAGGGTGTGGGTCCTGCTGTCGTACTCGTAGCCTCCCCCGGGCACAAGGGCGGTGCCGTTGGACGTGGAGGCATCCGTGCCGACGTGGATCTGGGAGTTGCAGGATGTGCCGCAGGCGTGCAGGAAGCCGTAGTCGTTGGCGGGCTCGTCCGGGTGGAGGGCGTTCCAACGTGCCATCAGGCTAGAGGCTTGCAGGACGCGGTCGGGCAATGCAACGGGAGGGCCATCGTCCTCGGCGAAGTAGAATCGGTCCTCGAAGGGCGCGACGGCGGCGAGGGCGTCGTTCCGGTACGTCCTGTAGGCGGTGAGGGTGGATGTGCCGACGTCGTCCGTGAGCAAGAGGATCCAGGTGACGGTTCCGTCGGTGAAGGTGAATCGTTGGGCAGCGTAGGCACCCAGCTCGGGGTGCTCGGTGATGCGGTCTCGGAGGCCGGAGAACGTGGGTTCGTCGCGGGCGCGGGCCCACGCTTCCGACAGGGGGAAGCGCACGTCGACGCCCGCGTCGTCCATGCCCCACGGGGGCCGCTCCGTGTACGTCAGAGGCGGCAAGGGCACAGTGGCGGGCAGGTCTGCGGCGCCGTCCAGTGGGGCGTCGCCGGCCTCGAAGCCGGTCAGGTCCATGGTGATTCCGTCGGGGCCTTCGGCAGGCGTGTATGCGACGCGCACGGGCACGGGCAATTCACGGGCCAACCAGAGGTCCCGGGTGCCGTTGTCGTCGTGCGCGCGCAGGTGGAGGGTCTGGAAGCCGAGCACGTCCTCCACGGTGACGGGCTTGAAGGGAGCGTCGCCGCAGCCTGGCAGTTCGATGGGGGCGTCGAGGTCCACGGGGCCGTCCTGGAACGGGGTGCGGACGCTGCAGGGGAGGGAATCGTCCAGGTACGTCTCCGTGCCGTGGTCGCCCCGTATCTCGACCTCGCCACCGGGCAGCACGGGGACCGGGCTCGGCATGGGCTGGCTCGCCTCGTATTGGGCCTCCGCGACGATGGCCCGGGTGGTGTTGGCGGCCACGTCGTGGCGCCACGTCACGTTGGCCTGGCCGACGTCGAACAGGGTGCGCACGGTGATGGGGAGGACCGCGTACCACGTGCCGTCGGGGTGGCGCCACGCCTCGGCGGGGCCCCAGGACCACGTGGTGGCGGACGCGTCGCTGGTGTACGTCCACCGGTCGCCGACGCGCGGCGCGGCGGTCTGGAACGAGTCCGGTGGTCCGTCCTCCTCCGTCGACGCCGCGAACCCGGCTCCGCTTCCGAAGACGAGGAGGCAGACGGCGGTGACGGCGAGGGCGCGGGGGAGGCGGCGTCGGAGGGTCGGATCCATGGATGCACAGGCCCGGGGGAGGGATTTAGGCTGGTTGGGGCAGCCATCGAACCCCTGGGGCGTGCTTCGAACCGGGCCGGGGCCGGCTTAAGCGTTGGCGCCTACGCGGTGTTCTCGTTTGTCGCCAGCCCGCAAGCGGGCTCGCTCCCGCCGGAGAAACCGCTTACGCGGTGTTCTCCGTCTGCTTCCGAGGCTCCAGGGCCGCGTCCACCTCTTCCTTCGTCAGGCCCGAGACCTCGTAGGCGACCTCGCGCACGGTGCGGCCCTCCTTCCAGCTCGTCTTGGCGATGGTGGCGGCCTTGTCGTAGCCGATGAGGGGGTTCAGCGCCGTGGCCATGCTGATGCTGTTT
>JANQNI010000259.1 GCA_028289805.1 Thermoplasmatota archaeon
CCGCCCCCGTACACGGCGTCCGCCGACCACTGGTAGATGGCGGGGTCGCAGCGGAACTGCTCGTCGAGCATCACGGCCAGGTCGGGGCGCATCATCTGCAGCACCTCGAAGTGGCTGCGCTTGTAGTGGACGTCGTCGCGGTACGACCACGCGCGGATGATGGGGGGCAACTGCTGCGGGTCGCCCACCAGGACCATGCGCTTGCCCGCCGCCCGCGCCACGGCGAGCTTCGGGAAGGCATTCATGCCGGCCTCGTCGACGACGACGTGGTCGAAGGGCCGCAACTCCTGGTCGAGGCGCTCGGCGTTGACGAGGGCGCAGGCGAGGGCGTCCAGGGTCATGCCGACGACGGGCGCCTCGCGGGTGATGCTCTCGAAGAGGGGCACGGCGTCCTCCTCTTCCGGGTCCATCCAGTACTTGCTGATGGCGCGGTTCCACGGCAGCAGGTCGATGGCGACGGCCTTGGGCTCCCCCAACCGCACCATCTTGGACGCGAGCCGGCGGTCCCCCTGGACGGCCTTGCGCAGGGCGTTGTCGATGGCGACGTGGGTGTGGCTGGCCACCAGCACCGACTCGCCGCGGCGGGCCGCCTCGGAGATGAAGCGGGCGATGACGGTGGTCTTGCCCGTCCCCGGCGGTCCCTGGATGAGCGTCAGGCCGCCCTCGGGGCAGCGCAGGGCGTTGCGAAGCGCCTCCGCCTGCGCCGGGCGCAGCCCCTCGTCGCGCACCGCGCCCCCGCCACCCTCCGGAAGCCGCGGCAACCGCTCCGGGTGCAGCAACTCCGTCAGGCCGTGGTCCCACTTGCGGCACACAAGAAACGCCTTCAGGAGGTTGCGGTACAGCGTCGCGTTCGTCGTCGGGCTCAGCTTCAACTGGACGCCCTGCCGGAAGTGGGCCCACGTCGGGTCGTCGCTGGTGATCTCCAGGATGCTGCCGGCGCGCTGCTCGACGCGGACGTTGGCCGTCGTCGCGTCGTCGCCCCCCGCCTTGCGGCCGTCCAGGCTGCCCTCCAGCCGGGCGCCCTTGGGGACGCGGCGGGGGTCGCCCTGCATCACCTGCACGCGCAGGACGGTGCCCTCGCCCTCCCGGCGCGCCTCCTCCACCACGACCGTCAGGATGTCCTCGTCGTCGACGCCCTCTTCCTCCTCGACGGCGATCTCTTCCTTGAGGCACCGCAGATGGTCCTGGAGTGAGGGCACGCGGGGGTCGGTGAGGGGACGCGCGTCCAGCACGTGGCACCGCGTGCAGGCGGTGACGTGGCTGGGGCCGAACTGCGTCCACTCGGTGCGGGCCCCGCACCGGCTGCATCCCAACGGGGCGGGGGAGGAGGGCGAGGTTCTTGGCCGTTGGCACCCGCGGTGGGCGGGGCGCTGGGTCCGGGGTGGCTCAGAGGATGCAGACGTCGCTGTCGCCGTAGCGGTCGTACCACTCGATGCGGCACTGGGAGGCGCCGGGGGAGACGCAGACGCCGGAGTCGATGTCGGGACCGACGAACACCTGGCGGCAGAAGGAGCCGAAGGCGGGGCCCACGCCCGGGACGAGGCAGGTGTCGCGGCCGTAGGCGTTGTAGGCCCAGGCGACGCAGTCGCGGCCGGCGGGGTCGACGCAGACGCCGGAGTCGATGTCGGGGCCGTAGAACACCCGCTGGCACACCGGCTGGGCCGCCGTCTGGGCCTGGACGGGCAGCAGGCAGTAGGTGCGACCGAACCCGAACCAGAGCTGGCACTCCTCGCGGGGTGCGAGGCAGACGCCCGGCCACTCCGGCGCCTGGCTGGAGCAGGTGTTCATGGCCGGGACGAGGCAGACCTGGTTGCCGCCGCCCAGGCCGACGTAGGCGTCGCAGGCGTCGCCGTCGTCCGGGTCGTAGCAGACGCCCGGAATCTCCGGGCCGGGGTCGCCGACGCAGGCGACGGGGTTCTCGTGGTGGGCGCTGGCGGCGGGAACGGCCAGGAGGGTGGCGACGAGGATGCTGGTGAGGATGGGGGCTTGGGCCTTCATCGGCGGCAAGCAACGCGGGGGCCACATGAGGGCGGCGCCGTGGTTCCGACCTGTCCAATCACTCCCGCGTCCCGGCCTGCTCCCTCGCCCGCGCCTCCTGCACCGGCGGGCACGGCGTGTCGGCGAAGGAGCAGAAGACGCAGTCGTCGCCGGGGCGTGGCCGCAGGACGAACCCGCACGAGAGGCACTCGTACTGGATGCGGCAGGCGTCCGTCGGCATGGCCTCCTCGGTCTGCGCCCCGCAGTCGGGGCACGTCAGCACGGCGCGCAGCACCACGGCCATGGACCCGCATGGACGCGCCCGACCTCAAGGTTGTCCCTGCGGGGCCCGAGGGCCGCGGGGCCGGGGGCGCCACGGCAACACCCAAGAGCCCCCGTCCCGCTGCGCCGCCGATGCGCGGCGCCCCCCGGCCGAACCTCCCGCTCAGCCCGCCCCGTGCGCCCGTCGCCTCGGTCCTCCTGGTCCTCGGGCTCCTCCTGTTGGCACCGTCCGCCTCCGCCGGCTTCGGCGTCGAGGACGAGCACGG
>JANQNI010000275.1 GCA_028289805.1 Thermoplasmatota archaeon
TACTCCAACCACGACCTGCGCGAGATGTTCAGCCGCGAGAACGCCGAGCGGCGCCGCAGCGGCGGAAAGATGCTGCGCAAGCACCTGACGGCCAAGCAGGACAAGCAGGTGCTGAACAAGATGGTCCGCATCCGGGAGGAGTACGACGTCTCCAACAACGACGACGTCATCGTCGTCTGGGCCCAGATGCTCATGGCCGACGGCAAGGGCGACGAGGTGCCGGAGGCCATCCGCGAGGTGGCCGAGCGCACCACGATCCCCAAGCGGGACGCGCCGTTCTCCGAGACCCACGCCTGACTGGGTCCCGCACCTTCGAGCGCGGCGCGCGCGGTCCGTGGGGCCCCATGAGGTTGACGCGCGGCTCGCCCGTTTTCCCTTCCCGGCCGCCGCGGTCTCCGCGACCTCCCGGCTCCGCACGCTACGAATCGGACCCCTCCGAAGTTCATAACTACGGAGTCAGAACTATAAGTGATGGGCGGGCGGCGGGGCCCATGCGGACCCCCACCCTCCTGGGACTCCTGATCACGCTCCCCCTCCTGGCGGGCTGCCTCGCACCCCAGCCCTCCGAACCCACCCAGGATGCCCTGGACGCCTCCGGAACCGTCGGACTCATCCTCCGGGACCACGGCGAGTTCATCGAGTACAACGCCTCCAGCTTCGAGACCCTGAAGGCCCTCGTCGACGCCTTCTGGCCCTACACCAACGCGCCCCAGGAACTCCTGGAGATCGACACGGGCACCTGGTACATCGACGCCGGCCGCGTCTGGGACGAGGACCCCCACGTCCCCGTCGCCCTGCACGACGCCTGGGCCGGGGAAGGCCCCCTCGCGGCCGTCCCCGTCCGGGACCCGGTCAACATCACGGCCATCCCCCACGAACTGGAACTCACCCGCCTCTACTACCACACGCCCGGCGTCGGGCCCGGCGTCGGCGAGGGCGACCTCTACGAACTCTTCGGACTGGCCGTCTACCGCAAGTTCCTCCTGATGGACAACTACAGCCCCCACTGGGACCAGTCCAGCAAGTACTGGGACTTCATCCAGGCCGAGATGGACGCCCGCGGCATCCCCGTCGCCTTCTCCCACAGCGAAGACCCGCACATCGACCCCGCCCACACGTTCGAGGGCGCCGCGCAGGCCATGGTCGACGCGGGCGTCGACACCGTCGTGAGCGTCTACCAGGGCGCCCTGGGAAGCGACTTCGACGCCTGCATCAAGCGACCCGAGCTGGAGCACGCGCTGCGCGACGCCGGCTTCACCGGCACCATCGTCCACCACGAGGCCCGGCTGGCCCTGCGCTCCGCGTGGGCCCAGGCCTCCGCCGAACACGTCGCCGCGGCGGCCGCCACCCTCGACCCGACCTGGGACGTGGCCGTCATGGATGTCCACCACGGGTTCCCGCCCAACGGCTCCAGCCTCTGCCAAGACCGCCACGACCCCTACCACGACGCCGCCGCGGAAGCGTCCACCCTGTTCGAGACCGCCCTGCGCCGCGAGGCCGACCGACCCCTGAGCGTCCTCAGCGTCTACAACGAGTTCGCCCACGACCGCGGCGACGACTGGCTCGACCCCTCCGAGGCCCTCGACCGGCTGCGGCCCGCCCACGACGCCGTCCTCGTCGTCAGCCCCTACTTCGCCGGCGACGGCATGGACCTGCTCGTCACCCTGCGGGAGGCCCTCGGCGCCGAACCGATCAACGCTCCCTACCACGACGCCGGCTTCGAGACCCGCCAGACCCTCGACGGGACCCTCGTCTGGACCCTGAGCAGCGACCACGGTGCCGAACTGCGCAAGCAGGCCCTGCTGGAGGCGGTCCTGGAGGCCCTGGAGGTTGCATGAAGGTCCTCCCCCTCGTCCTCGCCGTCGCCGTCCTGGCGTCTGGCTGCGCCGCGCCCTCCGAGCCCACCCCCGAGCCCGCCTCCGTGCACGCCGCCGCACTCCCCGCCCACGACGGTGCCGTGCCCGTCCAACTCCGCGTCTTCGACCCCGCCCTCCGGCCCGTGGCCGACGCCCTGGTCCACGTCCAGGACGACGAGGTGCGCACGGACGCCGACGGGCTCGCGGTCCTCTCCCTCCCGCCCGGACGATACGCCGCCCTGGTCGACAAGGGGGGCTACCGGCCCCTGGAGACGACCCTCGACGTGACGCAGGACCCCGCCCCGGCGGTCTCGCTGGTCCTGGAGCCCCTGCCCCCGGACGCCCTGAACCCCCGCGCGTTGGCGTTCCGGACCCACGTCGCCTGCTCTCTCAATGTCCTCGTCCCCTTCGGACACGCCTGCGCCCTGGTCGACCCCTCCGAGGCGGAAGGCAACTGGCAGTTCACGATGGAGCCCGACGACGCCCGCCGCAGCACCTGGCGCATCACCTACGTCGCGCCCGAGCCCGGCAACTACATCGTCCGCGTCGTCACGCCCGAGAGCGGGGCCGCGGGGGTCGGAGGAACCCCCATCGCCGAACTGCGCATCAACGGCACGGACGTCGGCGAGCTCCTGCTCACGCACGGGACCGTCGGCCCCTTCGGCCAGAGTCCCCTCGACGTCACGGCCGGCGCCAAGCTCGTCGTCTTCGTCCAGGGCACCGTCGCCAGCCCCGAACCGCTCCAGGACACCCCCGCCGGACACGGCGTCGGCGCCCAACTGGACCACCGGGGGGACCTGATCGTCCAGCAGTGGGACCCGCGGGGACGGGTGCCCGGGGGATACCTGGACCCCTAGGGGCCGACCCAGGGGGCGGTGCCGGGGACCCGATTCTTCTCGCCGCGCCCTTCATATAGCAGGTCCGAGTCGGCGACCCTGCCTCTCCTGCAATCCCCGGCGACTCTGGCTCGACAGACCGGTTGGCGCCCCGCACCTGAGGCACAGGTGAATCCCATGGTGAAGATGCCCCGCACCATCAAGAGGTACTGCCCCTCGTGCAAGAAGCACCAGACCGTCGAGGTCGAGCGTGTCAAGAAGCGCCGCGCGAGTGAACTGAAGCGTGGTCAGCGCCAATTCCGTCGGGTTACGGCTGGCTACACCGGTTTCCCCCGTCCCAAGCCCGAGGGACGCGAGAAGCCCACCAAGCGCATCCTGCTGCGCTACGCGTGCAGCGAGTGTGGCAAGAAGGTCCAGCCCGCCGCCCAGCGCGCCAAGAAGTTCGAGCTGACGGAGTGAGTATCATGGCAGCACAGCGTTCCAAGTTCCTGAAGGTCAAGTGCGGCGACTGCGGCGGCGAGCAGGTCATCTTCAACCGGCCCAGCATGGTCGTCGGTTGCCAGGTCTGCGGCGCCACCCTCGCCAAGCCCACTGGCGGCACCGGCCACGTCGTGGCTGAAGTGGTCGGGGAACTCGCGTAAGCGAGTTTCACGATCCGTTCCGGCGCCGCTTGCGGTGCCGGATGCGGTCGGCGAGCTGGCGTAGGCGGGCCGTAGGCCCCCGCCCCGTGACCCTTGTTCCTCCTTCCCCCTCCCCTTGAGGCCCGTGAGCGGCCCCTCGCCCTCCCGTTTCTTTATCAGGAGGACCCCCCTCGGCGCCGCCGTGGCAAAACTGACCGAGTACCCGGAGGAGGGCGAGCTGGTCGTCGGGACCGTGACGAAGGTCCAGAACTTCGGCGCCTTCATCGCGCTGGAGGAGTACCCGGACAAGGAGGGCTTCGTCCACATCCGGGAGGTCGCCTCCGGCTGGGTCAAGCGCATCCGGGACTTCGTGCGCGAGCAGCAGCGCGTCGTGTGCAAGGTCCACGGCGTCAACGCCAAGAAGGGCCACATCGACCTCTCGCTCAAGTCGGTCAACGACCACCAGCGCCGCGAGACCATCCAGCGCTGGAAGAACGAGCAGAAGGCGGACAAGCTGATGGAGATGTTCGCCGAGCGCGTCGGCAAGCCCGTCGAGGCGTTGCAGGAGACCATCGCCAAGCCGCTGCTGGAGGTGTGGGAGAACCTCTACGACGCCTTCACCGAGGTCGCCGAGTACGGCGCCGACGTGTTCTCCGAGGAGGGCATCGAGGGCGACTGGGCCGAGGAGTTCGCCGCGTTCGCCGCCGAGAACATCCAGGCCCAGTACGTCGAGGTGCATGGCTTCGTCGACGTCCACAGCACCGCCCCCGACGGCGTCAAGTCCATCCAGGAGGCCCTGAAGGAGGCCGAGAAGTCCGAGTTCGACGACGTGAAGATCCACGTCACGTACAAGGGCGCCCCCCTGTACCGCATCGACGTGCAGGCGCCCGACTTCAAGATCGCGGAGGAGCAGCTGCGCAAGGCCGCCGACCGCGCCATCGCCGTCAGCGGGAAGGCCGGCGGCGCGGGCGACTTCCACCGCGAGTTGGAGGAGGAGAAGTGAGCGCTCCCCGCGCCGGGGGCCCGGCGCGCGCGGGGGAACGCGCGTGAGCCGCGTCCTCCTGAAGCGTTGCACCCGGTGCCGGGAC
>JANQNI010000288.1 GCA_028289805.1 Thermoplasmatota archaeon
CCCTGGAGCACCCGTGGCGCCACCGCCGCGACCTTGGCACCACCGCGCCGCCGAGCCGGGACGACGTGGCGCGCCGCCTCGACGCCCTCGCCGAGGCCGTCGGCACGCCGTTTCATCGCGCCGGGCGCGGCGAACTGGAGCGCCTCGCCGACGCCTTCGGCACCTGGAACGCCCACCGCACCCGGCTGCTGCGCTTCCTCGACCCCGGCTACCAGGAGGCCAAGCGCGTCGTGCGGGACTTCCTGGCCACCGAGGGGGCCCCGCTGGAGCACGGCCCCCGCTGGGCGGCGATGGTCCGGCAGGGCCTCGCCGTCCTGGACGCCGCCGAGGCCCTGGACGACGTCTGCACCCCCACCATGCTCAAGGACGTCCTGCGCGCCGAGTGCGAACTCGCCGCCCGGCGCGTCGCCGCCTGGAAGGAAGCGCTGCCGGACTGGAACCGCCTCGTGCAACTGGACCGCGACCTCGCCGCGCTGCCCCCCACCGTCCGCCGGCTGCTGGTGCTCGCCATGGACCGCCTCGGCGCCGCGGGCGACGGGAGCCTGGCCGCCGTCGCCGACGCGTTGGAACAGGAGGTGCTGCACGCCTGGATCGCCGAGCTGGAGGACGCCGTGCCGGAACTGCGCGGCGACCCCTTCCAGGAGTACGCCCGCAAGCGCCGCCGGCTGGAGGACCTCCTGGAGCAGCGCCGCGAGGCGATGGCCGACGCCATCCGGGTCGAACTGCTGGGCCTCGCCAAGACCCCCGTCTTGCCCCCCGGCGACCACCACCCCAACCGCCGCGCCGAGACGGACTGGAACCAGGTCCTGGCCCGGCTCGGCCGCAAGCGCCGCATCCCCACCCTCCGCAGCCTCGTCCACGACGACCGCCACGCCCACGTCCTGGCCCGCGCCGCGCGCTGCTGGCTCATGAGTCCGGAGGCGGTCTCGGCGGTCCACCCGCTGCACGCCGGCCTCTTCGACCTCGTGGTCTTCGACGAGGCGAGCCAACTGGCCTTCGAGCGCGCCCTGCCCGCCGTCTACCGCGCCAAGCGCGTCGTCGTCGCCGGCGACGAGAAGCAACTGCCCCCCTTCGACCTCTTCCACGGCGGCCTCGAGGACGACGACGAGGAACTGGAGACCGACAGCCTCCTGGCCCTCGGGCAGGCCGCCTTCGGCAGCCGGATGCTGGAGTGGCACTACCGCAGCGAGCACCAGGAACTGGTGGAGTTCAGCAACCACGCCTACTACGGCGGCGGCCTCAAGGTCGTCCCCAACCCCGCCGCCGACGCCCGCCCCATCGCGTACCACCGCGTCGACGGACGCTTCGAGGGCGGC
The DNA here is from genome assembly GCA_028289805.1 of Thermoplasmatota archaeon. Lineage (GTDB taxonomy): Archaea > Thermoplasmatota > E2 > JACPAO01 > JAHFTW01 > JANQNI01. Next base: position 1,317 of record JANQNI010000288.1, read on the forward strand.
CGCAACGATGCCGAGGCGCAGGCGGTGCTGGACCTGCTGGCGGACCTGCTCGGCCGCGCCGCGCCCCCCACCGTCGGCGTCGTCACCTTCAACAAGGCCCAGCGGGACCTCGTCGAGGAGGCCATCGACGCCCGCTGCGACGAAGACCCCGCCTTCCACGACCTCTGGCACGCCGCCGTGGACCGCAGCCGCCTCGACGACCGCCCCTTCGTCAAGAACATCGAGAACGTCCAGGGCGACGAGCGCGACGTCATCGTCTTCAGCACCACCTACGGCCCCGGCGAGGACGGCGTCCTGCGCACCCGCTTCGGCGTCTTCAACCAGCGCGGCGGCGAACACCGCCTCAACGTCGCCGTCACCCGCGCCCGCAAGGAGATCCACGTCGTCACCAGCATCGACCCCGAGCACCTGCACGTCGACGACGCCGCCCACGACGGACCCCGCCACCTCAAGGCGTACCTCACCTACGCCCGCGCCGTCGCCCGTGGTGACCACGACGCCGCCGGCCGGGTGCTGGCCCAGGTCGGCGACGGCCACGACCGCACCCTCCGCGCGGACCCCACGCCCCTGCACCGCGACCTCGTGCGCCACCTCGCGGACCTTGGCTACCCCGCCACGCCCCTCGTCGGCTACAGCGGCTACCGCATCGACGTCGCCGTCGCCCACCCCGACGCACCCGACCGGCACCTCGTCGCCGTCGAACTGGACGGCCCCGGCTTCCGCGCCGGCCACGGCGCCCGCGAGCGGGACGTCGCCCGCCCCGCCTTCCTGCGCGCCCGCGGCTGGCGCGTCGAGCGGGTGTGGAGCCGCGACTGGTTCCAGGACCGCGAACGCCACCTGGGGCGCCTCGTGGGGGCGGTGGAGGCGGCGCACGCCCGCGCCCAGCTGGCCACCCAGCGACCACACCCTTGAAACGGCCCGGCGGGCGTGGCCCACCGTGGCCTCCTGGGCGGCCTTCTGGGCCCTGCTGCACCGCTTCAAGACCGACTGGCCGCTGCTGGCCCCCGTGCTGGTGGCGGCGGCCCTCGGCATCGGGTACGGCTGGTTCTTCTACGTCGACGTGGGGCAGTTCGACCCCGCCTCCCCGTTCTTCGAGCCCTACTGGCTGTGGCCCTTGGTCAGCGACAGCCCCAACGCGGTCCTGCTCTGGGTCGCCGCCGTGCTCGGCTCCAAGCTGTTCGGGTGGCGCCACTGGCTCCTGGACGCCCTCGCCTTCGCCCTGAACGTCTACGTCGGCCTCTGGACCACGTTCCTGTTCCTGGCCTACCCGGAGCGCATGGGCACCTTCGACTGGGCCGGCGTCCTCGACGGCAACGCCAACCCGGTGCTGTTCCTGAGCCACATGGGTATGCCCCTGCTGGGCCTCGTCCTGGTGCCGGACCTGGTGCGCGACGCGCGCTCCTGGCCGTGGATGGCCGGTGTCACCGCGTTCCTGGCCCTGTTCGTCTGGGTCGACTACTGGGGCCCGCACCTCCACCCGGCGCCGTTCCTGCACCCCGACGACGCCACCTTGCACTTGGGCGCGCCGCTGCTGATGGTCGCCACGGCGGCGGCGCTGTGGAT
>JANQNI010000294.1 GCA_028289805.1 Thermoplasmatota archaeon
TGACGGCGTAGTCCCACTGCGTGGTGAACGTGGCGCCGGGGGTGCCGGTGGCGAGGTACGCCTTGGTCGGCTCGCCGGAGGGCGCGACGTCGCTGCCCTCGTAGACGACCGTGCCGTTGGGGGGCGCCGTGACGAGCACGTCGGTGACGTAGACGCCCTGGGCGCCGACGGTGGAGACCACGAGCAAGGGCAGCAGGAGCAGGGAGAGCGCAGAACGGACGTGCATGGGCGTCGATGCACCCGGTGCCACAAAACGGCGTCGGCGGTTGTGCACCTCTATGCGTCGGCCCTTTCAAATCCCCGCGCCTGCCCCCCGCGTTGACCGGGTTCGTGGGGGAACGCCGCAACCGCCCCGTCGCCCTCGTGACCGACGACTTCCGGCTCTACCACGAACTCGCGCCGTTTTTCGAGCGCAGCGGGGTCCAGTTGCTGGGCCTCGCCCCCGGCGAGGAGGTGCCGGCCGCCGTGGAGGTGCTGCTCGGGGGCCCGGAGGACGATGCGCGCAGCGTCGCGGTGCGGCAGGACCGGGAGGCGACGCTGCTGGCCGTGGCGCAGCGGTTGGACGCGGGCGGGGAGCCGTACCGCCACGTGGTCTACGGCGTCGACCCCGGCGAGACCGTCGGGTTGGCGGTGGTGGCCGACGACCTGCCCCTGTGGGTGGGGGAGGCGCACGACGTCGAGGGGGCCGTGGCGCGCGTCCTGGCGTGGCGCACGGGCCTCGAGGCGCGCGCCGAGAGCGTCCATGTGGGCGACGGCGCGCCGGAGGTGGGTCGGGCCCTGCGTCGGGCCCTGCGCGACGCGGACCGCGACCTGCGCGTGTCGATGGTGCCGGAGCACGGCAGCACCCCCCAGGCGCCCGTGACGGGCAGCCGCCACACGGACGCCGCCATCCGCATCGCGCGCCGCCGACCTCTGTAGGGAAGCCAATCCCCCCATGTGGGACCCTGTGCGGCGCACACCGATGTCCTTATCGGCCGGCGCGATGAATGTAGGACGTTGCTGGAAGCCGAACACGGTGGACTGCGGGCCCTGCGCAGGGGGCTGGATCGGTTGCCCCAGAGCCCCGTCGCCCGCACCCACCCGCGCAACTGGACGTTCCGGGTCAAGCGGACCCTGGACTTCCTGGGGCACGCACGCCCCTGGTCGGCGCGCTTCTTCCGCCGCGCCAACCCCTACCCCAAGCCGTTCTCGCACGTCTGGCTGCGCACCCGCGACGGCGTGGACGTGGCCGCCTGGTACGGCCCGCCCCCGGACGCCGGCGGCGCGGACGAAGCGCCGTCCTTCGGGCTCGTCCTCGTGCCGGGCATGTTCAGCACCAAGGACGACACGGTGCACAAGCGCCGCGCCCTGCGCGTCTGGCGCGCGTGGGGCATCCCCGTCATCGTCATCGACCAGCGCGCCTTCGGCGAGTCCAAGGGCATCGCCACGGGGGGCTGGAAGGAGGCCTACGACGTCCTGGCGGCCGCCACGTACCTGCGCGACCACGCGGGCGTCGAGCACGTGGGGGTGATGGCCGAGAGCCTGGGGGGCGCCGCCGCCCTCAACGCCGCAGCCATCGACGCACAGGAGGGGACCGACCTGCTGGGCGGCGGCGTGCTGTGTCTGAGCGCCTTCGTCGACATCCGCGACGCCGTCCACTACATCAGCATCCAACCCCCCCGCGACCACCCCTTCTACTACCAGTGGCTGATGTTCCGCGGGCTGCTGCGCTACCGCAGCATGGGCGGCTACCGGAGCTTCCAGGAGTACATGGACGACGCCGCCCGCGTCAACGGCCTCAGCGGCCTCGACGAGTTGGCCGAGCGGGCCAACCCCAAGCACAGCATCGCGCGCATCACGGTGCCCACGCTGCTGGTGCACAGCACCAACGACCCCATCATCCCCGTGCGCCACGCCCGCCGCGTGGAGCGCTACGCCCGCGACCTGGAGAACGTCGAGGTGCTGGTCACCGAGTGGGGCGGCCACACCGGCTTCGAGGAGATGGACCCCTGGTGGAGCTGGGAGGTCCTGTGCCGGTTCTTCGGCTGGGTCAACGACCGCGACCTCGTCAACCCCGACGAGGCGCTCAAGGGCGTGCGCGGGGGGAGTCCGCGCGTTTTGCGGCGCTTCGCGGGCGGGGGAGGAGGGCCGTAGCGGCGCAGGCCCCCTTTCCCCCCCGCCCCCACGCCCCGACGTTTATTCACGACCTGGGGGACTAAGGGCATGCACTCCAGAGAGGCCCAGGGCTACGGCAAGGGAGGCATCGAGGACGCCGTACTGAGCCTCCAGGCGGAGACGGATGAGGGTCTGCGCCGCATCTTCATCAACAAGGCCACCACGCGGGTGTGGCTGGAGGTCCTGGTCCTCTTCGGAGCCTGGATCGGGAGCCTGCTCGTGCTGGGCGCCTTCGACGCCTTCGACCTCCTCTACGAGTTCACCCGCAGCACCGAGGCGTACGAACTTGACGAGGTGATCCTCGCCGCGCTGATCTCCCCCGTGTTCCTCAGCGTCTACGCGTTCCGGCGGACCCAGGAGGCCCGCGTGTCCAAGCGCGCCACCCTGGAGGCGAAGGAGCACGTGGAGCACCTGCTGGACCAGCACCGGGAACTGATCGACCGGTTGCGCAGGCAGGGCCAGGAGAACCGGCGGTTCATCCACGCCGTCGCCCACGAGATCAACAACCCCCTGACGCCCATCGCCCTGACGCTCGCGAAGCTGCGCATCGTCTACGGGGACGAAGCCGAACGGGATCTGCAGATGATCCGCCGCAACCTCGACCGCATCGGCAGCATGGCCACGGACCTGATGACGGGGCTGCAACTCGACGACCCCGAGCGGTTGCGCCGCAAGGACGTCGCCCTGGACGCCCTGCTGGACGAGGTCGTCCGATCCTACGACGGGGCCCTCACCGAGCGCGGCATCCGCGTGGAGGTCGACGCCGAGTCGACGCACGTCCGGGCCGACCGCGAGCGGTTGACGCAGGTGGTGTCGAACCTCCTCTCCAACGCCATGAAGGCGGTCGAGGACGGCGGGACCATCCGGCTGGAGGCCAAGAACCGGCGGCGCGGCGTCGAGGTGGCGGTCCACGACGACGGCGCCGGCATGACGGGCGACCAGGTCGACGCCCTGTTTCGTCCCTTCGGGCGCCTCGACACCTACGGCTCCGCGTCCTCCAGCGGCTTCGGGCTGGGCCTCTGGGTGTGCACCCAGATCGTCCGGGCCCACGGCGGCCGGCTCGTGGCGCGCAGCGACGGCCCCGGCCGCGGCTCCACGTTCTCGTTCCTGCTCCCCAGCCGGCCGGTGACGCGGGGGCGTGCGAGTCGGGAGGCCCCGACGCCCTCCCGCCGGCCGACCGGCCAGCCCCATCCTTCATAACCCCCCACCCGGTCCCGCCCCACCAAGAAGGACCCCCCGCCGCGTGGGGCTTGACGGCCGACCGGCCGACCGGGATGGACGCGGCAGTGATCGCATGAGCAACGAACCCGTCCAACCCGCGGTGGACCTGAAGGCCACCTTCGCAGACCTGAAACTCTCCAAGACCACGCTCGACGCCCTCGACGCGATGGGCTTCGAGCACCCGACCCCCATCCAGGAGAACACCATCCCCCTGGCCATGGACGGCAAGGACGTCATCGGCCAGGCCCGCACGGGCACCGGCAAGACGGCGGCCTTCGGCATCCCGTTCGTGGAGAACTACAACCAGGACGACCCCCACGTCCAGGGCCTCGTCCTGGCCCCCACCCGCGAACTGGCCCTGCAAATCTACGAGGAGATGCAGCGCATCGCGGGGGGCCGCGACTTCCGCATCGCGGCCGTCTACGGCGGCACCGCCTACGAGCCGCAGGAGAAGGCGTTCCGGGAGGGCGTCCACATGGTCGTCGGCACCCCCGGCCGCATCATGGACCACATGGAGCGCGGCAACCTCGACCTCTCCGCCTGCACCTACGTCGTGCTGGACGAGGCCGACCGGATGCTCGACATGGGCTTCATCGACGACATGGAGTGGATCCTGAAGCGGCTGCCGCACAAGCGCGACCGCCAGACCCTGCTCTACTCGGCGACGATGCCGGAGGAGATCAAGAGCCTCAGCCGCCGCTTCCTCATCCAGCCCAAGACCGTCCGCGTGTCCGCCGACGAGCTGACGGTCCCCGCCATCGACCAGGTCTACTACGCCGTGGGCCGCCGCAACAAGCACTGGGCCATGACGCGCCTGCTGGACGACCCCGACGAGGACATCGACCTCGTCATCACGTTCTGCGCCACGAAGATGATGTGCGACCGCCTCGTGGGCGACCTGCGCCGCTGGGGCTACAAGGCGGAGGCGCTGCACGGCGACCTGCCGCAGAAGAAGCGCGAGCGCGTCCTGGAGGACTTCGACGCGGGCAAGATCAAGATCCTGGTGGCCACCGACGTCGCCGCCCGCGGCCTCGACATCGACCGCATCACCCACGTCATCAACTGGGACATGCCGGACAAGGAGCCCGAGGTGTACGTCCACCGCATCGGCCGCACGGGCCGCGCCGGCCGCAAGGGCAAGTCGGTCTCCTTCGTCGGCCTGGACGACAAGAGCATCCTGCGCCGCGTCGAGATGCTCACGGGCAAGCCCATCATGGAGGCGCCCGTCCCGAAGCGCAAGGACGGCAAGGACAAGGTCCAGCACAAGACCGACTGGGACGAGCTGGCCGACAAGTACGGCAACGTCCACGTCCGCTTCGCCGCCGGCCGCAACCTCGGCGTCACGCCGTTCAAGCTGCACCGCCTCGTCCAGAAGGGGACGGGGCTCCAGGACCACGTCATCCAGGACATCCGCGTGGACGAGTTCACCTCCACGTTCGCGGTGCCCAAGGACGTGGCGCTGACGGCCCGCGACGGCGTCCTGAAGGCGTTCTCGGGCAAGATGCAGGTGGAGTTCCTGGACAAGGAAACCACGGTGAGGACCGCGTGAGCGGGACTCAGC
>JANQNI010000300.1 GCA_028289805.1 Thermoplasmatota archaeon
CGTAGGGGTCCGCCGCTGCGTCGTCGAGTCCTTCGTCGCCTGCGTCGTCGAGGCAGCCCGCGAGGGGCAGGAGCAGGAACAGGAGGGCGGCCAGGGCACGGGGGCGCATCGAGGGCCGCAGCCCGCGATGGATTGATAGGGGTTGCCGGGGCCGCATTGCCCCCGCACAGAGGGGCTGCGCTCCGTGCTGCTGCGGGGGTGGGGCCTGGACCGGGTCTGGCCCGACCTGGCGGCGCTGGCCGGCTTCGCGGCCGGCTTCCTGGGGCTGGCGGTGTGGCTGCTGGGGCGGCAGCGCAGGTGAGCGCGCTGCGGCGAGGACCGCCAGGCCGGCAGCGCCCGCCGCGTCACGCCTGTTCCAGTTCCGGCAGCAGCAGCTGCTGGTCCCAGCCCAGCTCGGCGCGGGTGACGGTGCGCTGGTACAGTTCGACGGGCTCGGTGGGGTCCTCGGGGGAGACGCCGTAGGCAGTGCCGGTCATGGTGTCGCCCTCGAACTGGATGTGCCAGAAGCCGGCGCCGTCGACGTAGGTGAAGTACTGGTCGATGCCCAGTTCCGGCTCGGGCGTGGGCTCGTGGGTGCTGCGGGCGCCGGCGCCGCTGTTGATGTGCTCGGTGCGTTCGCAGCCGTCGATGGGTTCGGTCCAGCGCAGTTGGTGCTGGTGGCCGTAGAAGTAGAACTGGACCTGGTCGCACATGAACTGCTCCAGGGCGTCCTTGAACAGGGGGTCGCCGTCGCCCTTGTAGCCCTCGGTGCTGTACTGGTAGTGGCCGAAGACGATCTTCCAGTAGGCGTCCGAGCCGCTGATGGACTCCTGCATCCAGTGGATCTGGGGCTGGCGGTCGTAGATGACGTCGGGGCCGAGGCGGATGCCGCCGACGGAGTCGCCGGCGGTGAGGGTGTCGCCGTCGACGCTCCAGATCTCCAGGAAGCCGTCGTTGAAGGTCTGGTTGTAGTAGCGGCTGGGCATCTGCCACTTGCCGCTGCTCTCGTCGCTGTAGGTGTAGGCGACCTCGTAGTCGCCGTGGACGACGATGTGGCCGCTGCCGCCGTTGTCGTGGTTGCCCAGGGTCATGTAGAAGGGCATGGCGAAGTCGGCGTAGGGTTCCTCGAAGCCGAGGACGAACTGGGGGTCGCTGGTGCCGACGAGGGGGCCGACGGTGTAGATGTTGTCGCCGAGGGTGATGGCGAAGTCGCAGTCCTCCTCGTCGCAGACCTTCTTCATCGCCTGGGCGGTGTCGTACTGGTCCTGCATCTGGGTGCCCTGGTCGCCGAAGAGCAGCAGGGAGACGGTGTGGCCGGCGTAGCGGTCGTCGGGCATGGGAGGCCCGGGGATGGCCGGGAGGTCGTCGAGGTCCTCGAACTGCAGGCAGCCGGCCAGGCCGACGACGAGCAGGGCGGCCGCGACGGCGGCGACGGGGGTGCGCATCGGCCGGCCCCACCGGCCGGAGGGGATAGCCGTGCCCTCGGGATTCTGGGGCGAACTATTGGTAAACCGGTTGATTTTCTGTCTGCGGATTCTTTTAAGAACCCCTCCCAAGACATGGAGCTACGTCTTCTCCATAGGACATCATTGAATCCCCCGGTTGGGCCCCGCGGCTCATGCACCGCACGCTCCTCGTCGCCCTCCTGACGATGACCACCGTCCTGGCCGGCTGCGCCGAGAACCAAGGCCCCGCGCAGGAAGTCCTGCTCGGCGTCGACGGCGTCGAGGAGGGCGCCGAACTGGGCGTCGTCCACGCCATGGTGTTCGCCGAGTACGGCGCCCCCGTCATGGACGCCCGCGTCAGCATGCTCGGCACCGTCTTCTCCGACGCCACGGACGAGATGGGCATGGCTGAGTTCCCCAACGTCCCCGTCGGCACCTACACGCTGCGCATCGAGGCGGACCGGATCATCCCCTCCGAGCGCACCATCGTGGTGGGCACGTCCAACGTCACGCACGAGGAGTTCGTGCTCGTCCTGGTCGACCCCTCCTCCGACGCCCGCACCCACACCCACGACTACTGGGCCGGCGACTCGGAGGTGCTGATCACCGACGCCATGATGCCCGCGGTCCCCCGCTACAAGACCGACGCCTTCGCCTGGTGGCCCGAGGGCTACAACGACGTGCTCAACGGCATCCACCGCATGAACAACAACCAGACCGGCGAGGACCCCGACTATCTCTTCCGCGTCCCGATGACCGAGGACACCCCCGACGGCTCCCGCCAGGCCCTCGTCTACCCCGGCACCCAGCGCATCGAGGTCACCGTGGCCTGGGACAGCCCGATGACGCGCGCCGAGAAGATGGGCGTCGCCTACATCGCCCCCGAGTCCGACGAACTGGTCGTGCTGGACCGCAAGGAGAGCGGTGGCCTCTGGAACATCCCCCTCACCCCCGAGATGGCCGACAACGGCCACCAGACGTTCAGCTTCTGGAACTTCTTCCTCTACTCGGGCAACGAGTTCATGAGCAACCCCGCCGGCGACCCGGCCCAGTACTCCTTCGACGAGCCGTTCCACGTCACCATCAAGGTGTTCAAGGGCGAGCTGACCTACGAGCCGCCGCACCGCGACTTCTGGGGCGACGACGCCGTCAAGCAGTTCCGCCTGGAGTCCGAGCAGGACATCAGCCCGCTCACCGTGCGCGACTGGCGCAACGAGAACAGCGGCCACGTCTTCATGCCCGAGGACGAACTGATCCCGCCCGGCACCCAGCGCATGGTCGTCGAGTACACGTACATCCACGGGGACCCCGACAACAACGACGACAGCGGCACCCTGCCCCAGCCCCAGACGCTCACCTTCCGCACGGCCGACCAGAACCCCTGGGAGACCCCCGTCGGCGAGTACCGCCGTCTGGAGGCCACCTCCTGCGCCGAGGAGCCGGAGAAGGGCACCTGCCTGCGCTACGAGTTCGAGATGGAGAAGGGCTGGGCCGACGCGTTCTACCAGAGCCAGTCCCTGTGGGCCTTCCTGACCAACGTCGAGGGCGGCGAGGACGAGCGCCGCTACAGCCAGACCGCCGGCGGCAGCCTGACCATGATCCTCGACGTCACCCTGTACGGCCCGGAGGCCTGAGCGTGCGCCGCGGCCTCCTGCTGCTGCTCCTGACCACCGCCGGCCTCGCCGGCTGCCTGTCCGGCGAAGCGCCCGACGACGGCGACGCCATCGAGGACCTCGACGGCGACGGGGAGGACGCCTCCACGCTGCGCTTCCTCGTCATCGGCGACGCCGGCCAGGGGAACCAGAACCAGTACGACACCCTCGAGACCGCCGCCGAGGTGTGCGCCCGCGACGGCTGCGCCTTCAGCCTCTACCTGGGCGACAACTTCTACCCCGCCGGCGTCACGGGCGTCGACGACCCCCTCTGGACGACGCACTTCGAGGTGCCGTGGACCGCCTTCGACGCCATCGACCCCGACTTCCCCGTCTACGCCAGCCTCGGCAACCACGACGAGTCCTACGCCATGGGCAGCGGCCTCGACACGGCCAAGGCGGACCACGAGGTCGCCTACACGTACCACGAGGACCGGCCGAGCCAGAAGTGGCACATGCCCGAGCGCTGGTACGACTTCGCCGCCGGGGAAGCCCCCGCCCCCGACGGCGACGGCACCGTCCCCCTGGTCCACTTCTGGGCCATGGACACCAACCTGGAGAACGTCGGCCAGGGCGACGGCAGCCAGACCGCCTGGCTCCAGGAGGGCCTCGACGCCTCCGAGGCCGTCTGGGACATCGCCTTCGGCCACCACCTCTACAGCAGCAACAGCCTGCACGGCCAGGGCGCGGAGACCCACGCCTACTTCTTCAACAGCGTCTTCTTCGAGCGCTTCGCCCAGGACGCCATCTGCGGCCGCGCCGACGTCCTCCTGTCCGGCCACGACCACATCCTGGAGTGGCTGCACCCCCGCAGCGGCTGCGCCGGCACCGAGCTGATGATCAGCGGCGCCGGCCACAGCGGCCGGGACATCACCGGCGACGAGCCGAGCCACTACACCTACGGCGACGGCCCCGGCTTCGCCTGGTACGAACTGACGCCCGAGCAGATGACGGTGCGGTTCTACCACATGGGCCAGACGGAGCCCGACTTCGAGGCCACCCTGGCGCGCGAGGACGTGGGCCGCAGCGCCCCCGTCCACGACGACACCCTGCGCCCCCTGGACGGCTTCACCTTCGCAGCCTACGCCGACGGCGGCCACGACGACCCGGCCCAGCGCGCCAACAGCCGCAGCCTGGAGCGCGTCTGCTCCGAGCGCCAAG
>JANQNI010000376.1 GCA_028289805.1 Thermoplasmatota archaeon
GGACGGCCTGCGCCCCGGCAGCGTCGCCGACGCCAGCGACGCCGCGCAGCTTGCGGAACTGCACACCCTCGGCGAGTTGCAGCAGAAGGCGGTCGCCGAGGCTGTAGGTCACGTCGTGGGCGGCGAGCACCTCGGAGACCTGGTCGAAGCCGTCGTGGAGGAAGTTCTCCTTGTCGTGGTGGGCCATCCAGGCGGCCAGGATGGCGCCGCCGCGGCTGACGATGCCGGTGGTGCGGCCGTGGGTGAGGCGGACGTGGTTGCGCAGCACGCCTGCGTGGACGGTCATGTAGTCGACGCCCTGCCTGGCCTGCTTCTCGATGACGTCCAGGTACGTGTCGAGGTCGAGGTCCTTCACGTCGCCGCCGACGGCCTCCAGCGCCTGGTAGATGGGCACGGTGCCGATGGGCACGGGGCTGTGCTGGATGATGCCGGTGCGGATGGCGTCCAGGTCGCCGTGGCTCGTGGAGAGGTCCATGACGGTGTCGCCGCCCCACTCGACGGCCCAGCGCAGCTTCTCCAGCTCCTCGTCGAGGCCGCTGCTGGTGGCGCTGGCGCCGATGTTGGCGTTGACCTTGACGCGGAACGCCTTGCCGATGACCATCGGCTCCAGGGCGGCATGGTGGGGGTTGGCGGGGATGACGGCGCGGCCGGCGGCGACCTCGGCCCGGAGCCGCTCGGGGGCCACCTGCTCGCGCGCGGCGACGTACGCCATCTCCGGCGTGACGGTCCCATCCCGTGCGTGCTGGAGTTGCGTCCCGGTGCGGGTGCGCGCCGGGAGGGCGTCGGGCTTGTGGTCGCCGTACTGGAGCATGGGCGGTGCCGAGGTCCGCCTCATATTCATAGGTAGTGGGAAGTCACGACTAAGTAATAGCGGTGGCTCGGCGGCGCCATGGACCCCGTCCGCTTCGCCCCCGTCGGAGAGAAGGAGATCACGAAGGCCCTCGTCACCGAGTGGCACGAGAACTTCCAGCGCCACGTCGACACCGACGTCGTCATCGTCGGCGGCGGCCCCAGCGGCCTCGTCGCCGCCAAGGACCTCGCCGAGGCCGGCGTCAAGGTGCTCGTGCTCGAATCCAACAACTACCTCGGCGGCGGCTTCTGGGTCGGCGGCTTCATGATGGCCCCCCTGACCGTCCGCGCCCCCGGCAACGAGGTCCTGGACGAGCTGGGCATCCACCACAAGCAGGCCCCCGGCGTCGAGGGCCTCTACCTCACCACCGGCCCCGAGGCGTGCAGCAAGGCCATCGCCGCCGCCTGCGACGCCGGCGCCTGGTTCCAGAACGTCACCAACCTGGAGGACATCGTCCTGCGCGAGGGCCCCGAGGGCCGCCCCCGCGTCGGCGGCGCCGTCATCAACTGGAGCCCCGTCACGAGCCTCCCCCGCCAGATCACCTGCCTCGACCCCGTCGCCGTCGAGGCCAAGCTCGTCATCGACTGCAGCGGCCACGACGCCGTCGCCCTGGCCAAGCTGCGCGACATGGGCCTCGCCGAGGTCCCCGGCCACGGCAGCATGTGGATCGAGAAGTCCGAGGACCTGCTCGTTGAGCACACCGGCGTCGTCTACCCTGGCCTCGTCGTCGCCGGCATGGCCGTCACCACCGCCTACGGCCTGCCCCGCATGGGCCCCACCTTCGGCGCCATGCTCATGAGCGGCAAGAAGGCCGCCGCCGTCGCCCTGGACGAGCTGAAGAAGCAGGGCTGGACGCCCACCGAGACGACCGACGCGCTGGTGACCGCATGAAGACCGAGGTCCGCTACTACTCCTGGTGCTGGGACGAACTGCCCGACGAGACCGGCGCCGCCTTCGCCGAACAACGCACCCTCGACGACGACGGCCGGTTGCTGGAGCGCCGCCGCGTCCCGCTGGAGAACACCGCGCGGACGTTCTGCACGGACCCCCGCGCCGGGGCCATCCAGCGGGAAGAATTGGGAGTGCGCGACAAGCTGGGCACGATGAGTGCCCCAGCTTGGAGCCACGAGTGATTCTTCCCGCGGACTCCGGCATGGCTTGCCATGCCGGACGAGGCGGGAGGAGCTGGGCGTGCGCGACAGCCTCGGCACCATGAGCGCCCCCGCCTGGTCCCACCGCTGAGCGCACCCCGCACATTCCCGACTTCTCCGCCTCCATCACCCATTTATTGCACCCCCGCGTGGGCCGCCGCGTGCCCGTCCCGGCCTGCTTCCGCCTCGCCGACGACGTCTTCCCCCGCGTCCGCGCCGAGGCCGCCCGCCGCCTCGTCGCCCGCGGCTGGAGCCAGAGTCGCACCGCCGACGCCATCGGCGTCAGCCAGGCCATGGTCAGCAAGTACCAGGGCCGCGAGGCCGAGGACGACGCCCTCGTCCTGCGCCTCACGGACGAACTGCTGGCCGACCTGGACGACCCCGCCCCCCGCGCCGGCCCCAGCAGCTGGTGCGCCACCCTCAGCGTCGACGGCGACCGCGGCGACGGCGCCCTGGAGGACCTGCTGGCCGCCGAGCGGCTGCTGCTGGACGGCGAACCGGGCCCCGTCATGCCCCAGGTCGGCCTCAACCTCGCCCGCGCCCTGCCCGACGCCGCCGGACCCGAGGACGTGCTCGCCTACCCCGGCCGCCTCGTGCGCGCAGGCGACCGCATCGTGCGCCCCGCGCCCCCCGCCCTCGGCGGCAGCACCCACCTCGCCCGCTGCCTCCTGGCCCTGCGCCAGCGCGACCCCTCCATCACGGCCATCGCCAACGTGCGCGGCGGCGCCGACGTGGCCCGCCTC
>JANQNI010000002.1 GCA_028289805.1 Thermoplasmatota archaeon
AGCGGCCCAGGGGCATGTCGTTGACGAGGGCGTGGCGCACGACGCCGTTCTCGTCGATGAGGAACAGGCCGCGGAAGGCGACCTTGTCCGTCGGGTGCAGGACGCCGAAGGCGGTGGCGACGTCCTTGGTGGTGTCGGCGACGATGGGGTACTCGACGCCGCCCAGGCCGCCCTCCTGGCGGGGCATCTGGTTCCAGGCGTGGTGGCTGAACTCCTGGTCCGTGGAGCAGGCGACGACCTCGACGTTGCGGTCGCGGAACTCCTGGATGCGGTCGCTGAAGGCGACGATCTCGGTGGGGCAGACGAACGTGAAGTCCTTCGGGTAGAAGAACAGCAGCGTGTACTTGCCCTCCTTCCAGTTGTTGCTCAGGGTGTACTCGACGATGTCCTCGCCGACGACGGCCTTGGCGGTGAAGTCCGGAGCGGTGGTTCCAACCAGCGTCATGGGCGGTGCCTATTCGGCCGATGATAAAGCCGTTGTTGCACCGGCAGTCCTGATTCTACAGGGGCAGGTCGTCCACGCGGACCAGGCGGTCCTGGGGTCCCGCGTGCTGCACCGCGACCGCGCCCGCCGCGACGCCCCAGCGCAGCGCCGTGGCCGGGTCGTGGCCGGCGTGCAGCCCCGCGTACCAGCCGGCCCGCAGGGCGTCGCCGGCGCCGGTGGGGTCCACGACCTGCTCCACGGGGACCGCCGGAACGTGTGCGGGCTTGCCGGGGCCGTACAGGGTCGCCCCCCTGGCGCCGTGGGTGACCACGACGGTGTCGACGTGGTCCAGGAACTGCACCGGGTCGCCGTAGGAGAGGTGGCGGCACGCAACGTCCAGTTCGACCTCGTTGACGAAGAGGACGTCCGAGCGGTCCAGCAGGCGCTCGAAGGAGCGCGCCGTGTAGACGTAGCGCAGCTCCTGCCCGGGGTCGAGGGCGACCCGGACGCCGCGCTCGCGGGCTGCCGCCGCGAGGTCCATGAACGCCTCCGGCTGGCCCGTGCAGAAGTGGACCCAGTCGCCCTCCCCCATGCCGTCGAGCAGCGACGGGCCCGGCGGGTGCTCGGCAGCAACACCCATGGCGGCCTGGTCCATGCAGTACGCCTGGTGCCCCTGTGCGTCCGTCAGGACGAAGCAGGTGGGGGTGAGCCGCTCGGGGTCCACGTCGAGGGCGAGGCGCAGCCCCGCGGCCTCCAGCCGTTCGCGCCAGTCCGGGGGGAAGTCGGGACCGACGCGGGCCCACAGGGTGGTGGGGACGCCGAGGCTGGCGGCGTGGGCGGCGACGTTGGCAGCGGTGCCGCCGTAGACCGCCCGGCGGTGCCGGACGGGGTGGGACTGGCCCGGCTTCGGGAGGTCCTGGAGGGAGATCTGGACGTCGATGTTGGCGTGGCCGAGGGCGAGGACGTTCATGGTCCGCCTTCAGGTCCCGTGCTCCCACGCCTCGAGGTACTCCTTCTGCTCCGGCGTCAGTTCGTCGATGGTGATGCCCAGCACGGCGAGGCGCAGCTTGGCGATCTCCTGGTCGACCTCGTCGGGGATGTTGTAGACGCCGGGGTCCATGGCCTCGTGGTTCTTGGCCATGTGCTCCAGCCCGAGCGCCTGCACGGCGAAGGAGGTGTCCATGACCTCGACGGGGTGGCCCTGGCCGCTGGCGAGGTTGACGAGGCGGCCCTCCGAGATGAGGTACAGGACGCGGCCGTCGCGCTGGGTGTAGGCGGTGACGCCCTCGCGCACGGTCTCGATGGTGGCGGCGTCCTTCTCGAGGCTGGGCTTGTCGATCTCGTTGTCGAAGTGGCCGGCGTTGGCCATGACGCAGCGGTCCTTCAGGAGGCCGACGTGGCGTGCGTCGATAACGTCCTTGCAGCCGGTGGCGGTGACGACGAAGTCGGCGTGGGGGGCGGCTGCCTCCATGGTCATGACGCGGTGGCCGTCCATGCGGGCCTCGATGGCCTTGACGGGGTCGATCTCGGTGACGATGACGTCGGCGCCGAGGCCCTTGGCGCGCATGGCGATGCCGCGGCCGCACCAGCCGTAGCCGGCGACGACGAGGGTCTTGCCGGCGATGACGAGGTTGGTGGCATGAAACAGGCCGTCGAAGGTGCTCTGGCCGGTGCCGTAGCGGTTGTCGAAGAGGTGCTTCATCAGGGCGTCGTTGACGTTCATGACCGGGAACGTCAGCTTGCCCTCGTCGGCCATCGCCTGGAAGCGGATGACGCCCGTGGTGGTTTCCTCTGCGCCGCCCAGGATGTGCTCGCGCACGTCGATGCGGTCCGTGTGGGCCAGGAAGCCCAGGTCGCCGCCGTCGTCGATGACGAGGTGGGGCTTGTGGTCCAGCACCCAGTGGAGGCTGGCGTAGTACTCGTCGCGGTTCTGGCCCTTCTTGGCCGAGGTGGGCAGGCCGTAGTGCTCGTTCATCGCCACGACGACGCGGTCGTCGGTGCTGTCGGGGTTGCAGCCGGCCAGGCGCACGTCGGCGCCGCCGGCGGCCAGCGCGAGGGCGAGGTTGCAGGTCTTGGCCTCGACGTGCAGGGCCATCCCTACGCGCAGTCCCTCGAAGGGGCGCTCCTCCTCGAAGCGGGTGCGGATGGCGCCCAGGACGCCCATGTGGGCGCGGGCCCACTCGATGCGGCGGATGCCCTCCTCGAGGGCCTCGGGGGTCGTCTTGGGGACCAGTTCCAGGGTCACGGTGCGCCCCATGGGGGCGTCCTTGATGACGTATTGGGTCGGCGGGCCCTGCTCCCCAGGAGCCGGGACCAAAAGACCTAAGGCTTCTCGCGATGGGGGAGGCTCGTGGGACGACGTAGGCGAAGTGTCAGTCGCAAGCCCCGGCAGGGCCCGGGCCACAACGAGCAGAACCGACAGACGCGCGAGTCTCGCCAGAAGTCCCGCATGTTGCACGCCGGCCGGGAGGCCCACTTCCGCTACGACGTGGAGGAGGTTCTCGTGGGGGCCGGCATGGAGCCGGAAGAGTGGCGCCCGTTCCTGCAGACCCTGTGGGCCCAGGGAAGCCGCCAGGGCATCGACGAGGCCCGGGCGTGGGTCAAGGAGCAGGCCAGTGAGGGCCGCATCTCCGGCGACGTCGAGAAGGCGGTGCTGGACCTGGTGCGCAAGTACAGCACCACGCGGTAGTCCACGTACTTTCACCCATCCTGCGGGCAGGTCCATCCAGGACAGCGACCCATGCAGGGGCATGGCCAAGCTCGTCCTGTCCCGTGGTGCCTGCCCCGTCTGCGACCGCGACGTCGTCCGCACGGTCGACTGCCGCTCCGGCATGGTGCGGGAGACCTTCCAATGCCCCGCCCACGGCCGGCTGGAGTACGGCCCCGGCCACGTTCCGCTGGAGGCGATGGGCCACGGCGCCGACGCTCCGGCTGCCCTGCTGCTCGCGCAGCCGCTGACCGGCCTCGAACTGGCCTAGACTTCCGGCCCGTGCCACATGCCGTGGGGTTCCTGGCTCCTGCGGTATTCCAGGATGCCCAGGGTGAACACGCTCCCGCTGAGCCAGATCATGAAGATGGCCGGCAGGGTGTAGCTCAGGAACTCCGCCGCCAGCGCGCCGAACAGGGCGATCACACTGACGCCCAGGTAGACGGCTGCCTGGTAGACGGAACCGTTGGCGGCCTTGGCCACCGTGTCCAGGCTCTTGTGTTCCGGGTCGGATCTCGCGTGCGAGTCCATGCCCTCCGCTCGATCGCTACTTGCTTAAAACCCCCCGGCAGGGCCCCTCTCCCCCCATGCCCCTGCGCCACCACAACCGCTAAGACGGCCACGCCAAGCTCCTCCGCATGCGTGCCCTGGTGGCGTTGAGCCTCCTGATCCCCCTCCTCTCCGGTTGCGTCTCCGAATCCGCACCCGAAGCCGATTCGGTCCAAACCGCATCCCTCGACATCCAGGAAGTCCCCGCCGACGCCACCCTGGAGCAGACCTTCGAGAAGGCCACCCTCGTCTGGGACGCCATCGAACTCCCCTTCGAACACACCTTCCCCCTGCCCGAGGGCGCCACCATGGTCCGCCTCCTCGCCGACCCCGGCGACGCCACCGTCGGCGTCTCCATGTGGCACGAGGACACCGGTCGCCGCCGCTGCAACCAGCAGAGCGTCGTCGGCTTCGGACAGACCCTCCTGGGCGAGCGCAGCTGCAGCAGCATCACCGCCCTCGACCCCCCCGGCACCGAATGGACCGTCCGCGCCACGGGGGCCCCCACCGCCGACGTGCGCATCGAGTTCCTCGCCCGCCCCGTCGACGGCTTCGCCGGCCAACTCGACCTCTCGCAGTTGAGCCACGCCACCCACGAACTGCAACCCACCACCTACGGCTACGTCCCCAGCTTCGACGGCACG
This sequence comes from Thermoplasmatota archaeon, assembly GCA_028289805.1. Classification (GTDB taxonomy): domain Archaea; phylum Thermoplasmatota; class E2; order JACPAO01; family JAHFTW01; genus JANQNI01. The sequence continues at coordinate 4,325 of JANQNI010000002.1, forward strand.
CTCCTCTGGACCGAGGTCACCCTGCCCGAGGGCGACGGCCCCTGGCCCACCGTCATCGCCAGCAGCCCCTACAACGGCGAAGCCAACCGCGGCCAGGTCCCCGCCATGTGGACCTACTGGACCCAGGACTGGGCCAAGCGCGGCTACGCCGCCGTCAACGTCGACGTGCGCGGCTACGGCGTGAGCGGCGGCTGCGTCGAGGTCTGGGGCGAGAACGAGCAGAAGGACCAGGCCTTCATCGTCGACTGGGTCAGCAAGCAACCCTGGAGCGACGGCAACGTCGGCTTCTACGGCCAGTCCTACGTCGGCACCACCCCCGTCGCCGCGGCCGTCCAGGCCCCCGAGGCCCTCAAGGCCATCATCGCCGTCGCCCCCGTCATCAACGCCTACGAGGACTGGCACTACGGCGGCGTCCCCAACGGCGAGAGCAGCCTCAGCCCCGTCGCCTACCAGGTCCTCACCGACCCCCCCGCCGTCCCCGACGGCCAGCGCACCGACCTCGACTCCATCCTCCGCAGCACCACCAACGGCATCTGCGACCCCAGCCTCCTGCCCCGCGCCAACGACCCCCGCGCCGTCTACAACGAATTCTACGAGGAACGCGACTTCAAGAAGCGCGCCGGCGACGTCACCGCCGCCGTCCTCTTCACCGAGGGCTTCGAGGACGCCAACGTCAAGAGCGCCATGATCCCCGGCTGGTTCAACGAACTCCAGGGCCCCAAGCTCCGCGTCTTCGGCCACTGGCTCCACCAGCACCCCGCCCGCATGGACCAGGAAGTCCTCTTCCTCGGCTGGATGGACCAGTACGTCAAGGGGCGTGACCTCGGCTTCGACCGCCTCCCCAGCGTCGTCGTCAACGCCGACGCCGAGCACCACCGGATGACGGACAGCTGGCCCAGCGAGGAGGCCACCGAGTACCGCCTCGGCACCGACCTCGCCGCCGGCGTCCTCGTCGAGGGCGACGGCAGCGGCGACGCCCTCGTCGACCTCGTCCCCGCCGGCAGCACCGTCGCACCCGGCCAGGCCCCCGACCGCGACACCGAACGCGTCGTCCTCACCTTCCCCGTCGCCGACGACCTCCCCGTCATCGCCCCCACCCTCGAACTGGCCGGCACCCTCAACGGCGAGAACGCCTTCGTCTACGCCGAACTCGTCGAGCAGTTCGCCGACGGCGGCCAACGCGTCCTGACGTGGGGCATGCTCAACCTCGCCCTGCGCAACGGCTACGACACCTACGAACCCCTGACGCCCGCCGCCCCGTTCACCGGCACCCTGCCCTTCCGGCCCACCGAGCACATCGTCGCGGCCGGCAGCACGCTCGTGCTGACCATCCAGGGCGCCCAGGCCGGACAGGCCGTCGGCCTCGCCCAGCCCCAGCCCGGAGCACTGGAACTGGACGGCGGCGGGACCACGCTGGTCGTGCCCACCGTGCCGATGGAAGCGTACGAGGCGATGCCGGTGAGTGCGTTGCCGTAGCACGCCCATTGCCCGGGGTCCAGTTCCTCCTGCTTCCTCCCCTGAACGCTTATCATGGGGGTCGTGTCGAGCCCTCCAATGACCCACCCCCTCGCCACCCAACCCACGGACCGCCCCACCGCGTCGGAGAAGTACGCCGGCAGCCGCCACGTGGGCGTCCTGCCGATGGGCTGCGTCCAGTGCCGCGAGGGCGCCAAGCTCGTTCTCTTCGTCACGGGCCTGTGCGACAAGGAGTGCTTCTACTGCCCCGTCTCGCGGGACAAGATGTACCGGGACGTGATGTTCGCCAACGAGCGCCCGATTCACCCCGGTCGCTGGGACGACCTGCTGGACGAGTGTCGCCTCATCGGCGCCAAGGGGGCGGGCATCACGGGCGGGGACCCGATGGTGGTGCCGGACCGGGTGTGCGAGACCCTCCGCGTCCTGAAGGCGGAGTTCGGTCCCTCCTTCCACACGCACCTGTACACGTCCTGCGCCTTCGACCTGGACGACATCGACCGCCTGAAGGAGGCGGGGCTGGACGAGATCCGCTTCCACCCGGAGCTGCGGGAGTACAAGGACATGGAGAACTCCTGGCACCACGCGGCCATCGAGCGCGCCCTGTCCGTCGGCCTGACGACGCTGTGCGAGATTCCCGCCGTGCCTGGCAAGGAGGACGACATCGTCGCCCTGGCCGCGTACCTGGATTCGGTGGGCGCCCACGGGCTGAACATGAACGAGCTGGAGTTCTCGGACCCCAACATCGCCAACCTGAAGCGCTTCGGGTACACGCCGCGCGACGACGAGTCGCAGCGCGTGGCGGGCAGCCGCGAGACGGGGTTGGCGGTCCTGGAGGCGTGGAAGGAGCGCAGCGGCCGGATGGCGGTCCACTTCTGCAGTTCGCCGTACAAGGACGCCATCCAGCTCATGCAGCGCCTGCGCCGCCGGGCCGAGCGCACGGCGCGTCCCTTCGAGGAACAGTCGGAGGAGGGCACGCTGCTCTTCGGTGCCGTGCGCAGCACGTCCGGCGAGAGCCCGGCGAACTGGCGGAGCGGATGCGGGACGACTTCGAGGTGCCCGCTGAGTGGGTCGTCGTGGTGGACGACCGCGTCGAGACCGCCCCCGCCGTGGCCGAGGTGCTGGCGGAGGAGGGCGGGCTCGCCACGCTGGGCGCGGAGGCGTGGATTTCCGAGGTCTACCCGACGGCGGACCGGCTTGAGGTCGAGCGCGTGCCCCTGGTGGCCGAGGCCGCCGCTCCCGACGTCTAGACCGCCCGCGCCGGTGCGCGCGGGGCCTTGAGCCAGACGACGCCCAGGTGGGTCAGGATGCTTCCCACCACCACGCCCGCCCCGACGTAGACCCCCATCGGGCTCCAGGGCGCGGGGTCGCAGAAGAGGCAGAAGTTGGCGGCGAAGTCGAACACCACGCCCACGGGCAGGCCGACGACGAGGCCGACCAGGAGGCCGAGGAAGCCACCCCGCAGGAGCGCCTCCCGGCCGGGGGGCGCGAGCCACGCGTGCAGCATCAGGCTGGCCATCAGCCCCAAGGCGGCCAACGGGAGCAACCCTCTGGAGTCGTCCAGCGCGAACCCGAGGAGGGTCGTGGCGAGGGCAGCCCCCAACGGGAGGAAGAACCCGGCGGCGGCTCGACCGGAACGGGACGCGTGGGACGTCGGTTCAAGGCCGGGCGGGTGCGGGGGCGTGTCGTCCGCCATGCACCCCGCATCGCCCTCGCGCCGCACATAAGGTTGGCCGTCGTGCTTCGTCGTCTGCCGGCGGAGCCGACCCCTGCCCATCGGCGCAACGCCCAACCGTGGCGCTCGCCTCGCCGCCGCGTGGATGCACCGGACCGCTTCGCCCGCCAGCGCGCCCTGGCCGGCTTCAGCGACGACGGCCAGGCTCGCCTCGGGGCGGCGACGGTGCTGGTGGTGGGCGTCGGCGCCCTCGGTTGCCCCGCCGCCGACCTCCTGGTCCGTGCGGGCGTGGGGCGGTTGCGCCTCGTGGACCACGACGCCGTCGGCCTGGACAACCTGCACCGGCAGACCCTCTACGCGGAGGCGGACGTGGGTCGGCCGAAGGTGGATGCGGCCGCGGAGCGACTGCGGGCCGCGGCTGGTGCGGGGGTGACGGTCGAGGCCCTGCACCGGACGTTCCAGGAGGGTGACCTGGACGGCGTGGACGCGGTGCTGGACTGCACGGACGACTCCGGCACGCGCGACTGGCTGCACGCCCTGTGCGTCGCGCGCGGCGTGCCCCTGGCCTGGGGCGCGGTGGAGGGGTGGGAGGGCCAGTGGGCCACCGTCGTCCCCGGCGGCCCCTGCCTGCGCTGCCTCTGGCCCGCGCCCGGCGACGCGCCGTCATGCGCGGACGTGGGCGTCCTGGGGGCGGTGTCGGCGACGGTGGGGGCGCAGCAGGCGTTGGCCGCCGTGCGCGCCCTCCTGGGCCAGGAGTCGGGTGGGACGTTGTGGCTGCACGACGGCCGTGCCGGCACCTTCGACGCCGTGCGGTTCCCGCGGCGGCCGGAGTGCGCGGTCTGCGCGGATGCCACGGTCCCTGGCTCCGGCGCGCGTTAGTGCGTCAGGCAGTGCAGGGCGCCGAACGCCTCCCGGTCCGTGGTGGCGAGGGCCGGGTTCTCCGCCTTCTGCGCCTCCAGGCTCCGGCTCGGGTGCTGGGCGTAGTGGTGCCCTGGAAACACGGTCACGTCCCCCTGCAGGGCGCGCAGCCGCGCCAGGCTCCGGAACATGGCGTCGGTGTCGCCGCCGGGGAAGTCCGTGCGGCCGCAGGAGTCCACGAAGAGCGTGTCGCCGCCGAAGAGGGCGCGGGGGCCGTCGGGATCGCCAACGAGGAAGCACATGGATTCGGGTTGGTGCCCCGGCGTGTGCAGCGCCTCGACGACGAGGTCGCCGACCAAGACGCGGTCTCCGTCCTGGAGGAACCGGAACCGATCCGGCGCCTCGGCCACCTTGGCGTGGTCCCGGGCCGCCGCGTGGAGGTACGCCGTCTCGACGCCGCGCCCGAAGACCTCCGGCACGCCGCCGATGTGGTCCCAGTGGCCGTGGGTGAACAACGCCGCCTTGATGCGGTAGCCGTCGCGCTCCACGACGCCGAAGAGGCGCTCCAGCTCGAAGGCGGGATCCACGACGGCCGCCTCCCGCGTCGCGGGGTCCCCGAGGACGTAGTGGAAGTTCTCGTGCGGCCCCGCCAGGACCTGCCGGAAGTAGAACGGGAAGCAGGGGGCGGTGTCGGTCACGTCCTCGTAGACCACGCGCTCGGCACCGACGGCGGGGGGTTTCAGGGTGGCGGCGCGGGCGCCGCGTTGGCCTCCACCTGCACCATCAAGTACCCGCTCCCGGTCGCCACGCCCATGGAAGGACCGACCCCGCAACCGCTTCCCATGGCCGGCCCCGGCGCCCCGCAGCAGGAGGGCCAGGGCGGCCCCGTCGACCCCCGCACGGCGGAGCGCCTGAAGCGGCGCCTGCGCATCATCAACAACATGAAGCGCATCAAGCACAAGTTCATTGTCGCCTCCGGCAAGGGCGGCGTGGGCAAGTCCACCGTCGCCACGAACCTCGCCACGGCGCTCGCCGGCGCCGGCCACAAGGTCGGCCTGCTGGACATGGACCTGACGGGCCCGAACGTGCCCACCATGCTGGGCGTTCGGGAGTCGGGCGTGCAGGAGCAGGACGGTGGCCTCGTGCCGGTCCGGGTCAGCGACAACCTGTGCGTCATGTCCATGCAGTTCCTGCTGCCCGACCCCGACGAGGCCATCGTCTGGCGCGGCCCCATCAAGATGCAGATCATCGGCCAGTTCCTGGGCGACGTCGCCTGGGGCGAACTGGACTACCTCGTCGTCGACCTGCCCCCCGGCAGCAGCGACGAGCCGCTCTCGGTGGCGCAGAACATCCCCGACGCCGACGGCATGGTCCTCGTCACGACGCCCCAGGAGGTCGCCGTGGGGGACGTGCGCAAGAGCATCAAGTTCGCCCAGAAGCTGGAGGTGCCGGTGTTGGGCGTCGTCGAGAACATGGCTGGCCTCGTCGTCCACGGCAAGGCCCCCGCCGGCGGCGACGTGGTGCTGGACACGGGCGCCGACACCGTGACGGCCACGGCGGCCGACGACGGCACCTTCGAGGCGGTCCTGCACGTCTTCGAGCAGGGCGGCGGCCAGCGCATGGCCGAGCAGGTGGGCGTGCCGTTCCTGGGCAGCGTCCCCCTGGACCCCGTCGTCAACCGCAAGGCCGACCGGGGCGAGCCGTTCGTCCTCGGCGAGTCCGGCGCCACGCGGGACGCGTTCGAGGCCATCGTGGCGAAGCTGACGGCCGGCCACGGCGACGCGGACGCGCAGGGTAGTTGACCGGGTTCCGCCCCGCCACCTTCACCTTTCCACCCCCGATGCTGGGTCCATGCGCACCCCGCTGCTGGCCCTGCTGCTGACCGTCGGCGCCCCCGGCGCCTCCGCCGACGCCCGCCCGGAGCCGCCGGCTCCCGTCCTCGCCGTCACCGAGTGGGTCGGCGCCGCCACCTGGACCTGCGACGGCCTCGTCGTCGACCCCCTCGGCGACGCCGCCTACGACGCCGCCTGCCCCCCGGGGGGTGCGGTCCGGCCCGGCGTCAAGGGCAACGGCTGCACCCTGTCGTGGATCGTCACCGACGGCGCCGACCTCTACGTCACCACGGCGGGCCACTGCGGCGGCGTCGGCCGCGTCTTCAGCGTCCCCGGCGTCGGACCCGTCGGGAGCATCGTCTTCCGGGAGTTCAACGGCGACGTGACGAACCTGCGCGACTGGGCCTTCATCCGGCTCGACCCGGCCGTCC
>JANQNI010000200.1 GCA_028289805.1 Thermoplasmatota archaeon
CGTGCGGCGGCGAGGCGATGCGGGAGCCCTACGTCATCGACGTCTGGTACGATTCCGGGGCCGCCCAGTTCGCCCAGTGGAAGGCGCGCGGCCTCGACGACGAGGGCCTGCGCGAGCATTGGCCCATCGACTTCATCGCCGAGGGCCTCGACCAGACCCGCGGCTGGTTCTACTCCCTGCTGGCCGCCAGCACCGCCCTCGGTGCCTCCGAGGAGGCGCAGGAGGCGGGGCTGTTCCAGGGCCCGCCGTACCGCAACGTCGTCGTCAACGGACTCCTGCTGGCCGAGGACGGCCAGAAGATGAGCAAGTCGAAGAAGAACTACGCCGACCCCAACGACGTCTTCGCCCACGTCGGCGTCGACGCCACCCGCTGGTACCTCCTCTCCAGCACCGCGCCGTGGCAGGACAAGCGCTTCAGCGAGGACATGGTGCGCGACACCTACGGCAAGTTCTTCGGCACCCTCTGGAACACGTTCCTCTTCTGGAAGCAGTACGCCGACCTGGACGGCTGGGACCCCACCCTCCAGACCCTCGACGAACTGCAGGCCGCCACCAGGGAGAGCAGCCTCGACCGGTGGCTGCTGAGCCGCCTGGAGGCCACCATCGCCGAGGCGGGGGCCGCCGGCCACAAGTACCACCTGCACAAGGCCACCCGCGCCATCGAGTCCTTCGTCGTGGGCGACCTCTCCAACTGGTGGGTGCGCCGCAGCCGCGACCGCTTCTGGCAGGAATCCGACTCCCCCGACAAGCACAGCGCCCACACCACCCTCTGGTGGGCCCTCCACACCACCGCGCGCCTGGTGGCCCCCTACGCGCCCTTCATGGTCGAGCACGTCTGGGAGCACGTCCGCCTCCCCGAGGACCCCGACAGCGTCCACCTGGCCCGCTACCCCGAGGCCGGCCGCCGCGACGAGGACCTGGAGAACCAGATGGCGCAGGTGCGTGGTCTCGCCGAGGCCGGGCGCGCCCTGCGCTCCAAGATCGGCATCCCCACCCGGCACCCCCTGGCGCGCACCCTCGTCGTGGGCGCCGACCTGGGCGACCTCGCCCCCATCCTCGCCGACGAACTGAACGTCAAGGCCCTCGAACAGCCCGAGGACGCCACCGCCGCCAAGGCCTTCGTCGCCCAGCCCAACCGCTCCGCCCTCGGCCCGTCCTTCAAGCGACTCGCCCCCAAGGTCGCCGAGGCCATCCAGGCCCTCGACGGCGACCACGCCCACGCCACCCTGCGCGCCGGCGGCACCGTCGGCGTCCACGTGGAGGGCACCGAGCACGCCCTGACCAGCGAGCACGTCGTCTTCGAGCAGACCGACCGCGACGGCTGGGCCACCACCCAGGCCGGCGAGGTCGTCCTCGCCCTGGACACGGTGCGCGACGAGGCGCTGCTGGCCGAGGCGTTCACGCGCGAGGTCATCCGCCGCGTGCAGGACCTGCGCAAGGAGCTGGACCTGGACATCGAGGCGGAGATCGAGTTGACGCTGGGCGTGTCGCTGGAGGCCATGCCCAAGCTGGAGCGGTTCTCAGACCTGATTCGCAGCGAGGTGCGCGCGTCGCGGCTTCGCTTCGACGCCGTCGGGACGCCGCTGAAGGTGTGGGACCTGGACGGGGAGACCGTCTCCTGCTTCGTCGAGGCGCCCGGCCTGGTGCACGATGCGGCGGAGGCGGCGTAGGGAAGCGCGGTCGCGCCGGCTACAGGGTGCCCTGGTTGGCCTTGCCGACGAAGTCCTCCAGGCCGAGGATCTCGACCCGTCCCGCGTCGTGGATCGCGTCGTGGAGGCCGCCGCCCACGTAGTAGTCGCGCAGGGTCCAGCCGCTTCCTCCCAGGACCAGGAACGCGCCGGCGAACCGGTCGCCGTGGCGCTGGAGGCAGTCCACGAGGCAGATCACCTCGTAGGGGATCTTCTGCTCGGCCGTGCCGTTGGACTGCTGCCACTTCAGGCTCACCAACCACTGCCGGTCGTCCTTGCCGGCGACCACGTCCACGACGTGACGCTTCCCGGACGGTCGGTCGCCCACGTGCACCTGCTCCTGAACGGAGTAGCCGCCGTGTTCCAGGCACGGGAGGACCATCGTCTCAAGGACCCTGCCCGTCGTGGTTCTTCGACCCACGGCTTCGTGAGTCCGAGTGGTTTTATCAACCCCTCCGACCCCCTTCATTCGTCTCAAGGACATCCCTCGGTCATGGCGCGCGAACCCTTCACGTTCCAGGGGAATCGTCGGTTCCAGGTGGCCGCCGAACGCAGGGTCTACCTCCTGCTGCTTCGGCACCCGGACACCCGACGCGTCCTCGACGTGCGACACGTACCGTCCTACCAGCGGTTGGACGTGGACTTCCTGTGGTGGCGCGGAGACGGTCCGCACACGGTGTCCCGCGCAACCCGGGTGGAGGTGAAGGGGGACTCCTACTGTCCCCGCTCCCGCTGCGCCTGCAAGCGCAGGCACTCGCCCAACTACTTCCTGGAGACCGTGAGTTCCGACCGGGTCCGCTCCCCGGGGTGTTTCGTCAAGAGCCAGGCGGACCTCCTCGCCTACGTGTTCCTGGCAACGCGGGACATCCACTGGATCCCGCTCCGGAGGGCCCAGCGGTGGTTCCACGAGCACGCGGGCCGGTACCCGGAGAAGTCCGTCCCGAACGAGGGATACAACACCCTCGGGCGGCCGGTTCCCCGTCGCGATCTCGCGCGGGGCGTCCCCGGGATTCTCATCGCGTCGACTTCAGCCCCCGCGTCGCCACCATCTCCGGCGCCGGCGTCCGGTCTCCGTTGCAACTGATGCGGCGGGGGGCGTCGACCGTCTCCACCGTGAATCCAAGCTCCCGGTACAACTCCACGATGCGGTCCGTGGCCCGGTTGGAGGCGACGACGGGGCCGTCGTGCCCAGCCAGCCAGTGGGCGAGGCGCTGCTGGTCCATCCAGTCGAACTCCCGCTTGGAGTAGCCCGTGAAGACGTCGTCGTAGGGGGGGTCGGCGTAGACGAAGTCGCCTGGCTCCAGGGAAACGGCCTCGAAGTCACCCGACGAGAAGGTCCACCCCGCCAGGGCAGCCCGGTACGCCTCGAAGTCGCGGCTCGTGGCGTACCGGATGCGCGCGTAGCGACCGAAGGGGACGTTGAACTCGTCGCGGGCGTTGAATCGGCACAGGCCGTTGAAGCCGGTGCGGTTGAGGTAGTAGAACAACTGCGCGGCTTCCGACGAGTCCGCCCCGGCGTCGCGCACGAGGTCGTTGAACCGGTTGCGCAGGCGGTAGTAGGCGGCCTCGTCGTGGACGAACTCCACGTCCACCTCCAACCCCCGCTGGAGGTGCCGGTAGAAGTTGACGAGGTGCTCGTTGAAGTCGTTGAGCAGCGCCCGCTGGGGACGCAGGCCGAGGGCCACGGCCATGCCGCCCACGAACGGCTCCACCAGCCGGCGGTGCTCGTGGCCCGCCCACAGGGGTTCGAGCCTCGGCAGGAGCCAGCGCTTGCCGCCGGCCCACTTGAGGGCGGGTTTCGCCTCGGGACGAACCATCCGTTCCTGCATCCCACGTCCGACCACGGTTGTCGCCCTCTTAAGCAGCCCGAGCGGGCCGTTGCCCCGGACGCGGGGGCTGCGCAAGAACGTGGTCCGGGGGCGCGCGGAAGCACTCCGGCCCCTCCGGGCAACCTGGGCGACCCCAACCCTTCAAGCCCCACGACTCGTTCTGGCCTCGTGGCCACCACCCTCGTCACCGGCGCCACCCGCGGCGTCGGCCTCGGCATCGCCCTCGAACTCGCCAAGCACGGCCACACGGTCTACCTCACCGGCCGCACCGCCACCGGCGCCCACGCCGACGGCACCCCCGGCAACCTCGCGTCGGCCGCCGAGGCCGTCGACCAGGCCGGCGGCACGGCCGTCCCCGTCAAGTGCGACCACTTCGACCCCGACCAGAACCAGGCCCTCGCCGACCGCATCCGGGACGACCACGGCACCCTGGACCTGCTGGTCAACAACGCCTGGGCCGGCTACGAGGGCTACGGCGCCGACTTCGACTCCCGGTTCTGGAAGCAGCCCCTGGAGTCCTGGGACCGCATGTTCCACTCCCTGCGCGCCCAGTTCGAACTGACGGGCCGGCTCTGGCCCCTCCTGCAGCCCGCCGGCGGCCTCGTCGTCCACGTCGGCAGCGACCTGGGCGGCGACGCCTACCTGGGCAGCGTCCCCTACGACACCGTCAAGACCGCCCTGCGCCGCATGACTTACGGCATGGGCGTCGAGGCGCGGGAGGACGGCGTCACCGTGATGGGCCTCATGCCCGGCTTCACGCGCACGGAGCGCGTGCTGGCCGCGCAACTGCCGCCGGAGGAACTGGAGCGCACCCACAGCCCCGCCTACGTGGGCAAGGCCGTCGCCGCCGTCCTGGCCGACCCCGACCGCGCGCGCTGGGCGGGGCGCATGCTGGATGTGGCCGACGCC
>JANQNI010000031.1 GCA_028289805.1 Thermoplasmatota archaeon
GCTCGACGGGCTCTTGGGGTTGGAGGCGGGGTCCTAAGCGCCTGGCTCGCCGTCGTCCACCGGTTCCCACGCCCGCGCGACGAACGCCCGCGCATCCGCAAGGACCGAATCCAGGTCCCTTCGCTCCGGCTCGAAGCTCGCGTCGTAGTGGCTGCTCTCGCGCAGGTTCTGGGCACGCGCGATGGCGCGCAGCAGGTCCACGGACAGGCCGCCTGGGCCGGAGAACCCGTCCCGCAGGAGCTGGAGGAGCCCCCGGTGCGTGCGTGCCGACTCCCCCCTCGATGCGACCAGGGCGTTTGCGGCCTGGTGCATGGAGAAGTACGCCTCCGCCACGGCGTTGCGCAGCACGCCCGCGTCGCCCAGCAACTCCGCCGCCTGGAGGCTCTTCTCGGCCATCTCCAGGTAGCGCATCGCCTCAGGACTCGACAAGCAGACCCTCCCGCTGCACGCACTGGTAGAACGACGCGTTCAGTTCACGCAGGCGCCTGCGGTGTTCCGCGTCCACCACGTGCACGGAGACGAGGAGTCCCGTCTCCAGGAACAGGTCCGCACCCAGGTCGCCGAGGATGCGCCGGCCCTCGTGTTCGTCGCCGTTCCAATCCACCCACAGGTCCAGGTCGCTGCCCGGCCCGGCCTCGCCCCGTGCCATGCTGCCGTAGACGATGACGCGCTCGACGCGCCCCGGCGCTCGTCGGTGCGCCTCCCGGCAGAAGCGCCCCAGGACCTCCCGCGCCGTGGCGTCGGCGGGCAACTGCTCCGGGAGGATGTGGCGCACGGTCATCCATCCGGCGGCCACGTAGAAAAGCTGCACCTACGATCGAAGGGGATGAAGGGGAAGAGGAATCCGGCGCCGGATCACAGGCTGCCGGAGGCCGCGGCCGCCGCGACGACCTGGCCCAGCATCGGGACGCTGTGCTCCACCGTGTCGACCTCGACGCCGTCCTTGTAGACCGTCACCGTCACCGTCAACGCGGCCTGTTCCCCGTGCAGGGCGAGCCAGAGGCTGTCCTCGGGGGAGGGGCCGACCGGCGAGAACAGCGTCTGACCCGCCACGCGGCCGGCCTCCGTGAGCCGGTCGGCATCGAAGGCGTAGCGCACGTCCACGTCGAACGAGTACTCCGGCGTCGAACCCAGCGAACCCGTCGGCGTCGGGGGCACGTCGGGCGTCGTCACGGGCGGCACGTCCGGAACCGCCTGGCCGGGGGCGTCCGGCGTCGTGGCCGGCGGCGCGTCGGGCGTTTCCCGCGGGGGCGTCTCCGGAACGTCGGGCGGGTCGTAGAACACCAGGTCCACGTCGCCGCGCGGGAGGGGGCCGATGCCCGTCTCGCCCTCGGTTTGCATCAAGACCGCGTCCACGGGGTCCGTGAACGCCTTGCCGACGCACCCCAACTCCTGCTGCGACCCGCCCTCCGGCGTCAGGTACATGCAGTAGAGTCCGCCGTCGTCGCGCGTCGAGAACGTCCCGAGCGCGTGGGCGACCGGGTCCGTCACGAAGGCGTTCGTGCCCTCGTAGTCGGGGACCTCCTGGCCCGGGTAGTCCGGCACCTCGGATCCGTTGAAGTCCTGCGTCTCGTACCCGCTGAAGTCGTCGACGGCCTGGCCCGGCAGGTCCTCGGGGGGCAGCGGGCGGCTGCCCACGGTCACGTCGTGCTGCGAGAACAACGTCTCCTCCTGGACCGCGTCGGACCGGGGCGAACCCGGCGAGGACACGAGGGCCTCGCCCTCGTCCTGGCCGCCGTTGTCGTTGGCGTCGTTGTAGACGTGCAGCGACCCGTCGGGGGCTTGGTCGTAGGCGGGGTTCAGGGCTGGGGTCGTGAGGACGGCTTCGTCGGGGTCGACGTGGTCGTTGTCGTTCCGGTCGAGGTAGAGGGTGTACTGGTTCTCGGTCGTGGCTTGGAGCTTGTAGTTGGTGGGGGGTGAGGATGCGGTTTCCTCGTCTTCGTCTTGGCTGCCGTTGTCGTTGGCGTCGTTGTAGACGTGCAGCGATCCATCGGGGGCTTGGTCGTAGGCGGGGTTCAGGGCCGGGGTCGTGAGGACGGCTTCGTCGGGGTCGACGTGGTCGTTGTCGTTCCGGTCGAGGTAGAGGGTGTACTGGTTTCCGGTCGTGGCTTGGAGCTTGTAGTTGGTGGGGGGCGTCCTTGCAATCTCTTCGCCGTCGTCGGCTTGGTCGTCCCCGTCCTGGTCCATGTAGAGGGTGGCCGAACCGTCGGGACTTGGCACGAGCTTCAAGTTCGTACCGCCCGGCACCTGGACGGGCGTTTGGGTGTCCACCTGCGCTCCTGCGGTTCCCTTGAGCACCACGGTTTCGTCCATGGCCCTCGGCCCGCCGCCGCTCTTGTACGCGTCGTTTCCAGACGCGTCGAGGAGGAGTCCGGCGCCGAGGTTTCCGCCGCCGTTGGTGCCGTGGTTTCCTGCGGTGTAGGTGTCGTCGCCGGCTTGGTCGATGAGGAGTCCGGTGCCGAGGTATCCGCCGCCGTTGGTGCCGGTGTTGCCTGCGGTGTAGGTGTCGTCGCCGGCTTGGTCGATGAGGAGTCCGGTGCCGAAGGTTCCGCCGCCGTTGGTGCCGCTGTCGCCTGCGGTGTAGGTGTCGTGGCCTGCTTGGTCGATGAGGAGTCCGGTGCCGAGGTATCCGCCGCCGTTGGTGCCGGTGCTGCCTGCGGTGTAGGTGTCGTCTCCTGCTTGGTCGATGAGGAGTCCGGTGCCGAGGGCTCCGCCGCCGTTGGTGCCTTGGTTTCCTGCGGTGTAGGTGTCGTTGCCGGCTTGGTCGATGAGGAGTCCGGTGCCGAGGAATCCGCCGCCGTTCTGTCCGCACCACTTGCCGGTTCCGTACCGGTCGTCGCCGTCCAGGTCGAGGGCTGCTCCGGTGGCCCCTACACGGTCTAAGATGCAACCGTTTCCAGCATCCACGTTCGTGATTTTGGATCCTCCCGCGTTGTTCTCGTACACGTCGTTTCCGCCTACGTCCAGCGTGAAGGCGCAGTTGTTGGTGTACGTCGTGTCGATGCCGTCCAGGTCGAGCGCCAGGGCGGGGCATTGGCTGACGCCGGGTCCGTTGCTGGTGCGCATGCTCCAGGCGCCCTGGAACACTGTGGCGCGGTCGAGGAACTGGTTGCGGGCGGCCAGCACGTTGCCCAGGTCGAGGCCGAGGTCGTCGAGGCTGGTGGTCTCGTCGTCCAGGGCGGCTTGGAGGGCGTCTGCGTCCGCGTCGGCGTAGGCGGCGCGGGAGGCGTCGTCCATGGCGAGGAAGCCGTTGAGGAGGCCGGCGAGGGCGTCGCGCACGGGGGCCTCGAGGGCGTCGAGGGCCTGGAGTTCGGCGCGGTCGGCGTCGTCGAGGTCCATGCCGTAGCGGGCCGTCAGTTCGAGGGCGGCCTGGCTGGGCAGTGCGTGGTCGGGGGTGGGCACGGACGTGGGGAGCGTCCAGCCTATGGTGTGGGCTTGTCCAACGGTGGCGCGCTTGGCGGCTGCGAAGCCGTCGAGGGCCACGAGGTCGTTGGCTAGGTCCAGGTTGGCTTGGAGGTGCGCGGGGATGGGCTGCGCGACGGGCGTTTCCTGGGCGCTGGCCATGGAACTGGCCAGGGTCGCAATCAGGAACAGACTGGTCACAAAATGGGTTGAATTGCGGTGCATGGGGTCACCGCGTGGCGACTTGGGCCTCCGTTGATAGGTTTTGAGGGCGGGCGGAGAGTTCGCTGAAGGCACCGCGTTCTCCCCCTCCCCCTTCAAGTCCCCCTCCCCCCTCGCCGCCCGTCGTGGACTGGACCGAGAAGCACCGCCCCAAGTCCCTCTCGGACATCGTGGGCAACGGCCCCAACGTCGCCAAGATGCGGCAGTGGGCCGAGGCGTGGACGAGGGGCATCCCGAAGCAGCGGGCCCTCGTCCTGGCCGGTCCTCCGGGCACGGGCAAGACCAGCGCCGCCCTGGCCCTGGCCAACGACATGGGTTGGGCTCTGATTGAACTCAATGCCTCGGACGCCCGCAACGCGGAGCGCATCAAGCGCGTGGCCACCGCCGGCGCCCTGCACCAGACGTTCAGCGACGACGGTTCCTTCCACCACGTCGGGGACGCGGACGGTCGCAAGCTCATCGTTCTCGACGAGGCGGACAACCTGTACGAGCGCCTGTCGGGGGAGAACGCGGCGGGCGGCGGCTCGGACCTCTCGGACCGGGGTGGCAAGACGCAGATCGTCCAGACGATCCGGGACACGAAGCAGCCCATCATCCTCATCGTCAACGACCTCTACGCCCTCCAGAAGGGCAGCGGCGCCAGCCTGCGCAGCCTGGCGGAGACGCTGAAGTGGGGCCGCGTGAACGTGCGCAGCATCCCGAAGGCGCTGGAGGCCATCTGTCGCAAGGAGGGCAAGCGCGTGGAGCGGCCGGTGCTGGAGGCCATCGCGGCCAAGGCGGAGGGGGACCTGCGCGCGGCGGTGCGGGACCTGGAGAGCCTGTGCGCCGGCCGCGACGAGGTGACGGTGCAGGCGCTGGAGTCGCTGGGGCAGCGCAACCGGTCCGGCACCATGTTCGACCTGGTCCGGCACGTCCTGAAGCAGAAGCCCCTGAAGGAACTGAAGCGGGAGGCGATGGACGTGGACGCGACCCCCGAGGACTACGTTCTGTGGATTGACGAGAACCTCCCCAAGGAGTACGTCCACCCGGAGGACCTGGTGGCCGGCTACGACATGCTGAGCCGGGCCGACGTGTTCCTGGGTCGCACCCGCCGCAAGCAGAACTACCGCCTCTGGGCCTACGCCGGCGACCTCGCGACGCTGGGCGTCAGCGCCGTGCGGCAGCATCCTGGCCCGCGCAAGTTCACTCCGTTCGGCTTCCCGCAGTGGTTGTCGATGATGAGCCGCTCCAAGGGGACGCGTGCCGTCAAGAACAAGCTCGCCGACCACCTGGGTGAGGCGACGCACCAGAGCCGCCGCAAGGCGCGGTTGCACCAGGTCGAACCGTTCACGCAGGTCTTCCGCGTCGACGAGGAGTTCCAGGTCCACCAGAGCCTCGCCATGGAGTTGGAGGACGACGAGATCGCCCTCCTGATCGAGGCGAAGGCGAAGGACAAGCCCGTCGCCCGCATCCGGGAACGCGTCAAGGAACTGGAGGCGGAGCACGAGGCGGCCGGCGTCCCGCGCGGCCGGGCCGCGCCCGTCGGCGGGTTGGGGGCGTTCGCGGACGACGGTGCACCGGAGACTCCCGCGCCCGAGCCGGAGAAGGAGAAGCCCAAGCCGACCAAGGCGGAGGGGCAGACGACGCTGTTTTGAGTCAGGACAGCCGCCAGCCCAGCCACGCCAGCAGTGGCCCGCCCAGGCCGTTGGCGGCCGCGTTGGCGGCGGCCAGCGCGGTGCGGCCCTCCCGCAGGAGCGCGACGGTCTCCACGCCGTAGGTGCTCAGCGTGGTGAATGCCCCCAGGAAGCCGACGGCCAGGAACAGCCGGGGCTCGTGCTCCATGCCGTGGTCCAGAAACAGGTAGCCGAGCAGGAAGGCCCCCGCGAGGTTCACCAGGAGCGTGTGCCAGGGGAAGTCGAGCCGCGGCAGGGCCGTGGAGACGCCAAAGCGGGCCACGGCGCCCAGGGCGCCGCCGGCGGCGACGAGGAGGAGGGAGCGGAGCATCGCGGGGGACACGTGCGCGGGGGCTTTCAAGGCGCCCTTCGACGAAGACCGCCCCAACGGTTATATCCTGCTTCAGGTCCCGTGGGTCTGCTCTCCGAGGCCGTCCCATGGGCAACATCCGTCCCACCTACATCAAGCGCGTCGCGATCGACCTGGTCAAGCGGTACAACGACCGCTTCACCGACGACTTCGAGAAGAACAAGGAGATCGTCAACGAGCTGACGGACGTGAAGACCAGCGTCTTCCGCAACCGCGTGGCCGGCTACGTCACCACCTACCGCAAGGGCTGGGAGGCCGCCACCGTCGAGGCCGAGGGTGCCGACACCCAGGCCGAGGTCCCCGTCGAGGCCACGGAGGCCGCCGACGCGTCCGCCGACGAGCCCGCCGCCGCGTAGGCGCAGCCGTTCTTCTCCTCGTCTTCTCCCTCCTTGGGTCGCCCTGGCGCGACCACCACTCGATTTCGAGTAATCACTCATCCTTGATATGCTCCTGTTGGGTGGGTGGCCCATGGACCCCGTGGACGCCGCCGTCGCCGCCCTGCAACGAGGCGAGATCGTGCTCGTGTACGACGCCGACGGCCGCGAGGAGGAGACCGACATGGTCGTCGCCGGCCACGCCGTCACCCCCGCCGTGGTCCGCACCCTCCGGACGCACGCCGGCGGCCTCCTGTGCACCGCCGTCGGACCCGAGGTCCACCAGGCGCTCGGCCTCCCCTGGGCCTGCGACGTGCTGGCCGACGCCGCCCCCCACAACCCTGGCCTGGAGGCGCTCCTGCCCCGCGGCGACATCCGCTACGACGCCAGCAAGCCCGCCTTCGGACTCGCCGTCAACCACCGCGACACCTTCACCGGCATCACCGACGAGGACCGCAGCACCACCATCCGCGCCCTCGCCCAGCACGCCGAAGCCCTCCCGACGCGCGCCGAGGCCGACGCCCGCGCCGCCTTCGCCGCCGAGTTCCGCAGCCCCGGCCACGTGCAACTGCTCAACGGCGCCCACGACGGCCTCGCCGCGCGCCAGGGCCACACCGAACTGAGCCTCGAACTGGTCCGCCTCGCCGGCCTCCCCCCCGTTGCCACCGTCTGCGAGATGCTCGACCCCGAGAGCGGCCGCGCCCTCTCGCGCGCCGACGCCGAGGCCTACGCCGCGCGCCACGGCCTCGTCTTCCTCGCCGGCACCGACGTCCTGGCCGCCTTCGAGGCCCGGGCGCGGCCCCTGCTCGCCGCGTGACGCGCCACGGCACCGGCCACTCCCTTCTTCACCGGCGCCCGCCTGCCGCCGCCGTGGAGGGAGACATCGACCCCCGCCGACCCCACGTCCGCGTCATGACCACCGGCGTCTTCGACCTCCTGCACCCCGGCCACCTGCACATGCTGGAGGAGGCCAAGAAGCTCGGCGACGAACTCGTCGTCGTCCTCGCCCGCGACGAGAGCGTCGCCCGCGAGAAGCACCGCCCCGTCACCCCCGAGGAGCACCGCCGCGACATGGTCGCCGCCCTCAAACCCGTCGACCTCGCCGTCCTGGGCCACCACGGCGACTACTACCGCATCGTCGAGGAGCTGGAGCCGAACGTCTTCGCCCTCGGCTTCGACCAGTCCTACAAGGTGGCCGACGTCCAGGCCGAGTTCGACCGCCGCGGCATCGACTGCACGGTCGTCCGGCTGCCCCAGTTCGTCGGCGACCTCGACGGCACCCGCAAGATCGTCGAGCGCATTGCCGCCCGCGCCGCCGAGAAGACCCTCTACCCCAAGGAGCCGTGAACATGGACGACGACCTGAAGGCCATCCAGAAGCAGTGGGCCGACCGGCAGCTCCCCGCCGACCAGCCCCCCGTCTACGGCGTCGTCGACACCACCTTCGCCGTCGCCGCCATGGGCCCCCGCGCCATCCACCAACTCCACCAGCACGGCGTCCCCGACGACCGCATCCAGTACCGGACCGTCCCCGGCTTCAAGGACCTCGGCGTCGCCGCCCGCCGCCTCCTGGACGCCGGCTGCGACGTCGTGCTGTGCTGCGGCATGGCCGGCCCCGAGGACATCGACAAGCAGTGCGCCCAGGACGCCAGCATCGGCATGCAGATGGCCCAGCAGGCCACCGGCAAGCACGTCCTGGAGGTCATCGTCCACATGGACGAGGCCGAGGGGGAGGCGCTCGTGGATGTCGTCGACAACCGCGTCCGCGAGCACGCCACCAACGCCTACTGGCTCCTGGAGGCACCCCACGAGTTGACGCTGCGAGCTGGGACGGGGCAGCGGCAGGGGTTCGAGGACATCGGGTCCATCGAGTAGGGGCAGGAAGCGGACGGGTCGGACTGGAGCGAGAAAGACCTCGCTGCGCTCGGCCTTTCTCGCCGACGTTCCAGCGCGCGGCTTCGCCGCGCACTGGAGCGGCGGCGGGCGCACTTCGTCGCTGCGCTCCTCAGTGCGCCCGCCGGGAATCGAACCCGGGCAGGTAGCTTGGGAAGCTACCGTCATACCATTAGACCACAGGCGCGGATGGAAGGAGGGGCAAGGGGAAGGGGTTCAGGCGGAAGGCGCCGGCTGCATCGACTGCAGCCGCTGGCCGAGGGCCTGGAGCGTCCGGGCGACCTCGTCCGCCTTGGCGTTGGCCTCGGACATGGCCTGCCGCGTCTCCTCGATGCGGCATCTCGCGGACGGCGTTCAGCGCGCCGCGGTCTTCCACCTGCTCCGCCACAACCTTGAAATTGAGAGTTTTTGCCAGCTTTATCATGGCCGAAACCATCGCCTGATTGACGGAATCGGTGTCGAGGTCACGTATGTAGGATCCGTCGATCTTGAGATAGTCCATCGACAGATTCTTCAGATTCGCGAACGAACCGAGACCGGAACCAAAATCGTCGAGGGCAAACTGACAGCCCATGCCATGCAGCACTTCAATAAATCGTGAGGCGTGGCTGATATTCGTGATGACCGACGTCTCGTTGATCTCGAAACAAATCTGCGACGGCAAGACACCGGTTTGATCGAGGCATTCCACGACAAATTCCAGAAACTGCTCGTCTCCCAGGGTCT
>JANQNI010000040.1 GCA_028289805.1 Thermoplasmatota archaeon
GACTCAGTTCATGTCCCTCGGGTCGAAGCCCCCGGAGTGCGTCAGGACCTCGTGGCCCAGGTCCGTGAGGGCGACCGTGGTGGCCTCGCCGCTGCGCAGGTCCTTCACCTGCACCACCCCCGACTCCAGGTCCCGCTCGCCGACGATGACGAGGTAGCGCGCTCCGGCGGCCTGGGCGGCGCCGGCGATCTTGTTGGGCTTGCGACCCATCAGGTCCACGTCGACGGCGAGGCCGTCGCGGCGCAACTGGGCGACGGTCTCCAGCACCACCTTGCGCGCCCCGTCGCTGAGGGCGCCGAAGTAGGCCAGGGGCCCCTCCGCCTCGGGCAGGGCGGCCCCCTGCTTCTCCAGGGCGACGAGGGTGCGGTCGAAGCCCATGCCGAAGCCCATGGTGGGCGTGGGCTGGCCGCCGAAGACGCGGCTGAGGTCGTACCCGCCGCCGCCCAGGAGCTGGCTCTGGGCTTCGAGTTCCTTGCAGTGGAACTCGAAGACGACGCCGGTGTAGTAGTCGAGGCCGCGGGCGATGCCGAGGTCGAGCCGGGGCTCCACGCCGAGGGCGGCGAGGTGCTCCCAGACCGCCGTCAGTTCCGCCAGGCCCGCCTGGGCGGCCTCGTCGTCGCCCACCAACTCCATCGCGTCGACGGGGTTCTGGGGGTTCCAGAGGGCGGCGAAGTCTTCGTGGCCGGGGGCGTGCTCGTCCACGAACGCGACGGCCTGCTCGGTGCCCTCCTTGTCGACCTTGTCGATGCGGCGCATCAGTTCGCCGCGCGCCGCGTCGTCGAGGCCGAGCCGGTCGATGAGGCGGCCCAGGACGCCGACGTGGCCGACGCGGACCTCGACGCCGTCCAGCCCCAACTCCTCGAACAGGCCGGCGCCCAAGGCGATCAGTTCGGCGTAGGCCAGCGGCGTGCCCGCCCCGATCTGCTCGCAGCCGAACTGCCAGAACTCCCGGTAGCGGCCCTCCTGGGGGCGGTCGTAGCGGAAGCAGGGGCCGTGGTAGAACCACTTCAGGGGCTTGGGGTCGAAGGCGTGGTCCTGGAAGTACATCCGCATGACCGGCGCCGTCAGCTCGGGCCGCAGCGTCATCTTGCGGCCGCCCTTGTCCTCGAAGTCGTACAGTTCCGAGATGATGCCCTCGCCGCTCTTGGCCGTGAACAACTCCAGTTCCTCGAACGTGGGCGTCTGGACCTCGTGGTAGCCGAAGCGCCGGAACACGTCGCGGACGCGGTCGGCGGCCCAGGAGCGGGCGGCCATCTCGTCGGGTGCGAAGTCGCGCGTGCCGCGGGGGCGCTGGGCCATGGGGCGGCGACCGGGGCGGTCGTGAAAGCCGTGCCGGCCACCCGGTTCGGTCCGCGGCGGCGTCTCCTTCCCGCCGCCCCACGCTTCGCTCCCCTTTTATCGCCGTCCTCGGTGGGAATCCCATGGCCGTCCCGGGCCGCCGCCTTCCGACCCTCCTGTTCCTGTTCGTGCTCCTCGCCCCCCTGGCCCACGCCGGCTCGGCGGAGGACCCCGAGTTGACGGACCCCGAGGGCGACGTGGACGACGGGATTCCCGGGACCGACTACACCGGCATCGACGTGGTGAAGGCGTGGGTGGACGGCGAGAACGCCACGCACGTCCGCGTCAAGGTCCAGACGGTGGGGGACATCGAGGAGGGGACGCAGCAGGAGTTCACGTTCAAGGTGCGCATCTTCCACGCGGGCACGGAGCAACTGGTTTCCTTCAGCATCGGCGAGGACTCCGCCGTCGCCTCCGTGGACGGCAACGTCCTCAGCGTCGTCTACGCCAAGGGCGCATTCTCCGGCCTGCGCCCCGGCGACCTGCTGGAGGGCCTCTCCGTCGAGGCGGACGGAACGACGGGCGGGCTGGCCAGCAGCGCCAGCGAGGATGCCCCCGACGACGACGCCGGCCCTGCCC
>JANQNI010000050.1 GCA_028289805.1 Thermoplasmatota archaeon
GTTGGCCTTCTCCCAGGGGAAGGTCACGGACTACCCGCTGGCCATCCGGCACCCCCCGGGCCGCGCCACGGACGTCCTGTACAACGCCAGCGTGTACCGGGACGAGTCGGGGGCCATCCAGGGCGTCTTCGCCGCCGCGCGCGACGTCACCGAGCAGCGCAAGGCGGAGCGGTTGCAGCGCACGAGCAGCCAGTACGCCCGCTCGCTCATCGAGGCCAGCCTGGACCCCCTCGTCACCATCAGCGCGGAGGGCAAGATCACCGACGTCAACGAGGCCACGGAGCTCGTGACGGGCCGCAGCCGGGAGGAGCTGGTCGGCACCGACTTCGCCGACTACTTCATGGAGCCGGAGAAGGCGCGGGAGGGCTACCAGCTGGTCTTCGAGGAGGGGCAGGTGCGCGACTACCCGCTGGCCATCCGGCACACGTCGGGGCGGGTCACGGACGTCCTGTACAACGCCAGCGTGTACCGGGACGAGGAGGGCAACGTCCTGGGCGTCTTCGCCGCCGCGCGCGACGTGACGGAGCAGCAGCGCATCCAGAGCGAACTGAAGTCCGTCAGCGCCTACGCCCGCTCGCTCATCGAGGCGAGCCTGGACCCCCTGGTCACCATCAGCCCCGAGGGCAAGATCACCGACGTCAACAAGGCAACCGAGGACGCCACCGGGTTGGCGCGCGAGGAGCTCATCGGCACCGACTTCAGCGACTACTTCACGGAGCCGGAGAAGGCGCGGGAGGGCTACCAGCTCGTCTTCGAGGAGGGGCAGGTCACGGACTACCCGCTGGCCATCCGGCACGCGGACGGGCACGTCATGGACGTGCTCTACAACGCCTCCGTGTACCGCTCGGAGGACGACGAGGTGGCCGGCGTCTTCGCGGCGGCGCGCGACGTGACGAAGCAGCGGGAGGTGGAGGCGGACCGGCAGCGCGCATCCGCCTACGCCCGCAGCCTCATCGAGGCCAGCCTCGACCCCCTCGTCACCATCAGCCCCGAGGGCAAGATCACCGACGTCAACGAGGCCACCGAACTGGTCACGGGTCGCCCGCGCCAGGTCCTCATCGGCACCGACTTCAGCCAGTACTTCACCGAGCCGGACAAGGCCCGGGACGGCTACCAGCTCGTCTTCGAGCAGGGCAAGGTCAAGGACTACCCGCTGGCCATCCGGCACAAGGACGGCAACGTCACGGAGGTCCTGTACAACGCCAGCGTGTACCGGGACGAGGGCGGCCGGGTCATCGGCGTCTTCGCCGCAGCGCGCGACATCTCCGAGATCAAGCGCGCCGAGGAACTGCAGAAATCTGCCTCCGCCTACGCCCGCTCGCTCATCGAGGCCAGCCTCGACCCCCTCGTCACCATCAGCCCCGAGGGCAAGATCACCGACGTCAACGAGGCCACGGAGCGCGCCACCGGCCTCACCCGCGACGAACTGATCAACACCGACTTCGCCGACTACTTCACGGAGCCGGAGAAGGCGCGGGACGGGTACCAGCTCGTCTTCGAGCAGGGACAGGTGCGCGACTACCCCCTCGCCATCCGCAGCGCCGACGGCCGCATCCGTGACGTGCTGTACAACGCCTCCGTCTACCTGGACCCCGGCGGCGCCGTCAAGGGCGTCTTCGCCGCGGCCCGCGACATCACCACCCGGAAGCTGAGCGAGAAGAACCTCCAGCAGACGGCGGAGGTCCTCAAGCAGAGCAACCGAGAACTGGAGCAGTTCGCCTACGCCGCCAGCCACGACCTCCAGGCTCCCCTGCGGGCCATCCGGTCCTACCTCCAGTTCCTCCAAGACGGCGTGCTGGACCGACTGGACGCCGACGAGGCCGAGATGATCCAGCGCAGCATGGCGGCCGCCGACCGCATGCGGGCGCTCATCGAGGGGCTGCTGGCCTTCAGCCGCGTCGAGCGGCGCGGCAACCCCTTCGAGCCCACCCCCGTCGCGGAATGCGTCCAGGCCGCCCTGGCCAACCTCGACGCCGCCATCCAGAGCAACCACGCCCGCGTGGAGGTCGAGCCGATGCCCACCCTCAAGGCGGACCAGACCCAGGTCACGGCCCTGTTCCAGAACCTCATCGACAACGCCCTGAAGTACCGCGGCGAGGACCCCCCGGAGATCCACATCGGCTGCACCGAGCAGGAGGAGGGGTACCTGTTCACCGTCTCCGACAACGGCCCCGGCATCGCGCCCGAACAGCACGAGCGCGTCTTCGGCATGTTCCAGCGCCTCGTCGACGAGGAGACCGGCGGAACAGGCATCGGCCTGGCCCTGTGCCGGCGCATCGCCGAACGCCACGGCGGCCGCATCTGGGTCGAGTCGGAGCCGGGCTCCGGCGCCCGGTTCCACGTGTTCCTGCACCGCAACCCGCAGGCGGCCGCCGTCTCCCGGAGCGAGGCGCCATGAGCAGAGAGCCGTTTCGTGTCCTCGCGGTCGAGGACCAGGAGGACGACCGCCGCATCCTGGAGCGCTGCATGGGGCGCACCGGCCACGACGTGGACCTCTCCTTCGCCCGCAACGGCGTCGAGTTCCTCGAGCGGTTGGCGCACGACGACGAACCGTTCCGGTTGGTCCTGCTGGACCTGAACATGCCCCTCAAGGACGGGCGCGAGGTGCTGCGGGAGGCACGACAGGACGCCCACACGGTCCCGATCGTGGTGCTGACCACCTCCGCCGACCCCGCCGACGTCGAGGACGCCTACCGCAGCGGTGCGAACGCCTATTTCATCAAGCCGTACGATATTCAAGAGTTCGTGGACCTTCTCGGGACCATCGTGGAGCACTGGCGCCAGGCTACCGCGCCGCGGACGGCCCGGGGGCGGGGGTCGGATGGCCCTGACTGAACCCATCCGGGTGCTCCTGGTCGAGGACCGCGCGGACGACCAGGACGTGGCGCGCCGCTCCCTGGAGCGGGCCACCGGCAACGGACCCACCATCGACCTCGACCTCGCCGCCGACCTGGAGGCGGGGGTCCGCAGCATCCGGAGCAAGTCCTACGACCTCGTCGTCACGGACCTCGCCCTGCCGGACTCGACGGGCCTCGACACCTTCGACGGCGTCGCCCGCGCGGCGGGGCGCGTGCCGGTCCTGGTCCTGAGCGCCACCGAGACCCTGGAGACCGCCCTGGAGTGCATCGAGCGCGGCGCCGCGGACTACGTGATGAAGTCCGACATGCACACCGACGCCCTCTACCGGGCGGTGCTCTTCGCGGTCCTGCGCAACTCGGTGCGCCGCGACGCCCGGCAGCTCAAGGACATCCGGGCGCGGCTGCGCGAACTGATCTGACGCGTCCGACGCCCCCGCGCCCTCCCCGCGAAACCCGGCCCGTCCGCGAGGCGGTCGTTGCGACCACCCGAGCAGGTCCGATCGTGTCGCCCAAGCGCCGGCTTGCCCTGCGGCCGATGCCGGGGCTCGGGGCCGGCTATTTCAGGAGGTCCCGCCTGGGGCATGTCGTGACCGAGCACCGCATCTTCTCCATGTCCTTCGCGTCCGTGTACCCCCTCTACGTGGAGAAGGCGGAACGCAAGTCCCGCACGAAGGACGAGGTCGACACGATCATCGAATGGCTCACCGGATACGACGCCAAGGGCCTGGCTGCGTGCCTGGCCGACGAACGCGACTTCCGCGAATTCTTCGCCAAGGCCCCCGCCATGAACCCGAACACCTCGCTCATCACCGGCGTCGTGTGCGGCGTGCGCGTCGAGGAGATCGAGGACCCCCTGATGCAGCAGATCCGCTGGTTGGACAAGCTCGTCGACGAGCTGGCGCGGGGCAAGGCGATGGAGAAGATCCTGCGGAGCTAGTCCTGCACTTGCCCTCCTGCCACAGCCGGCCTCCAGGGAGACCGGTGCCGTTGGAGTGCCTGAAACCACCCCCAAGCTTATATCCAGCCTCGCCTGCGCGGAGCCTGTCTCGGAGTCGGACGTCTCCCCCGACTCCACGCAAACCGCACCCTTTGCCCGCCGCGGTCGGGCCGCACCGGATCGGACACACCCTCCGAGCCCGGTGTTAAGGGACGAGAAAGCCCCGGCTTACCTCGTCTCGCCGCATCCACAGGAGAACCATCCATGAGCGAAGTCCGTGACATCGGCATCGACGTGCGTGCCCCCAAGCGCGCGCCCGCGCCTGGTGACACCCAGAACCCCTTCAACGGCTCCCTGCCCGTGCGCGGCGTGACCCTCGTCGGCCGCGTCGTCAGCAACAAGATGCAGGGCACCGTCGTCGTGGAGAAGGAGCACCAGCGCCTCGTGCCCAAGTACCAGCGCTTCGAGAAGCGCACCAGCCGGTACTCGGCCCACGTCCCGAGCAACATCGACGTGGCCGTCGGCGACGAGGTCCTCATCGCCGAGTGCCGCCCGATCAGCAAGACGGTGACCTTCGTGGTCGTCGAGAACCGCAGCGAGGAGGCGGCCTAGATGCGCGGCATCCCCGGCTCCGTCACGCGCGGCCTGCCCAACGGCGCCCGCCTCGACTGCGTCGACAACACCGGCGCCAAGGTCGTCGAGATCGTCAACGTGCAGGTCCACACCACGCACCGCCGCCTGCCCTCCGCCGGCGTCGGCGACCGCATCATCGTGTCCGTCAAGAAGGGCACCCCCGAGATGCGCCGCCAGATCCTCCAGGCCGTCGTCGTGCGCCAGAAGCGCCCCTACAAGCGCCCCGACGGCGTCACGGTCCAGTTCGAGGACAACGCCTGCGTCATCATCACCGAGGACGGTGAGGTGAAGGGGAGTCAGATCAAGGGCCCCGTGGCCCGGGAAGCCGCCCAGCGCTGGCCGCGCATCTCCGCGACCGCCAGCACCATCGTGTAGGTGACCAGGATGACCACGAGTTCCCAACCCCGCAAGCAGCGCAAGGCGTGGTACGACGCGCCCCTGCACACCCGCCGCAAGCAGATCGCCAGCCACCTCTCCGAGGAGCTGCTGCTGAAGTACAACACCCGCTCCACGCCCGTCGTCTCCGGCGACGAGGTCAAGGTGCTGCGCGGCGGCCACAAGGGCCACACGGGCAAGATCCTGGAGGTCCGCACGAAGGACCGCAAGGTCGTCGTCGAGGGCGTCTCCATCAAGAAGGCCGACGGCACGGACGTCGCCCTGCCCGTCGACCCCAGCAACCTGCTGATCACCCGCCTCAACCTCGAGGACGCGCGCCGCCGCGAGAAGCTCGGCGCCGACAAGGAGGGCTCCGCATGAGCAAGCACCTGAAGCGTCTGGCGACCCCCCGGTCCTGGACCGTCCCCCGCAAGACCAACGTCTACACCACCAAGCCCCGCGCCGGCCCCCACGCCATCGAGCGCGCCGTGCCCCTGGCCACCGTGCTGCGCGACTACCTCGACGTCGCCGCCACCGGCCGCGAGGCGCGCACCGCCATCGGTGCCGGCAAGGTGCACGTCGACGGCCGCGTCGTCAAGGACCCCAAGTTCCCGGTCGGCTTCATGGACGTCGTGAACATCCCGAGCCTGAAGCAGTCCTGGCGCGTCGTCCTGGACCACAAGGCCCGCCTGCGCTTCGCCGAGGTCCCCGAGAAGGACGCCGGCTGGAAGCTGGCCCAAATCGACGGCAAGACCACCGTCAAGGGCGGCAAGACGCAGCTGAACCTGCACGACGGCCGCAACCTGCTCGTCAAGAAGGACGACTACAAGACGGGCGACGTCCTGCGCCTGGAGCTCCCGACGCAGAAGATCACCGGCCACTTCCCCATCGGGGAGGGCGCCGAGGTGTTCGTCACCGGCGGCCAGCACGCCGGCGAGGTCGCCCCCATCGCCACCATCGAGGTCACCCGCAGCCACAAGGCCAACCTGGTCCACCTCAAGGACGGCGAGAAGACCTTCACGACCATCAAGCCGTACGCCTTCCCCATCGGCGACCGCAAGAACCTGCCCAAGTTCGAGGTGAAGTCCATTGTCTGAGACCGCGAACATCATGACGCAGCCCCAGATCCACAAGGTCACCGTCAACATCGGCACCGGCGAGGGCGGCGACCGCCTCGAGAAGGCCGAGAAGGTCCTGGAGAAGCTGACGGGCCAGACCCCGATGCGCACCTTCGGCAAGGTCAACAACCGCGACCTGGGCGTCCGCCCCGGCATGCCCATCGGCTGCAAGGTCACCCTGCGCGGCGAGGGCGCCGAGTCCTTCATCCGGCGCGCCCTCTACACGCGCCTGAACAAGATTTACAACTGGAGCTTCGACAACCAGGGCAACCTGCAGTTCGGCGTCACCGACCACACCACGTTCGAGGGCGAGCGCTACGACCCCGACATCGGTGTCTTCGGGATGGACGTCTGCATCACCCTGGAGAAGCCCGGGCACCGCATCAAGCGCCGCAGCCTCCTGGCGCGCAAGGTGCCCCACGCCCACCGCGTCAGCCGGGAGGAGGCGATGGCCTTCCTGACGCAGAAGTTCGACATGGAGGTCATCTGAATGCCCCTCGTTATCAAGGAACGCCAGCAGTGGAAGGGCCGCATGGAGGGTTGCCAGGCCTGCGGGCGCCGCCGTGGGGTGGTGCGCCGCTACAGCCTGCACCTGTGCCGCCAGTGCTTCCGCGACAACGCCCGAACGCTCGGATTCAAGAAGTACTCGTGAGGTGAAAAGGAATGCAAAACGATCCTCTGGCAGACGCCCTCACGGTCCTGCGCAACGCGGAACGCTCCAACAAGACGGAGGCCACCATCACCCCGGCCTCCAAGCTCGTCGGACGCGTCCTGAAGGTGATGCAGGACCAGGGATACATCGGCCCCTTCGAGTACGAAGACGACGGCCGCGGTGGCCTCTACAAGATCAGCCTGAACGGGCAGATCAACAACTGCGGCGTCATCAAGCCCCGCTACGCCATCAAGAAGGCGGAGTTCGACGAGTGGGAGTCCCGCTACCTCCCCGCTCGTGACTTCGGCAGTCTCATCATGACGACGACCCACGGCGTAATCGACCAGTACAAGGCCAAGGAGGTTGGCACGGGCGGACGCCTGCTGGCGTACGTCTACTGAGGTGATCCCATGCCGATTCTTCCTGAACTGACCCACGAGGTGGAGATTCCCGAGGGCGTGACCGTCACCGTCGACCACGCCAACAACGAGAACCACACCGTCGTCAAGGGCCCCAAGGGCGAACTGGAGCGCCGCTTCCGCTACCGCGGCGTCCGCGTGGACGTCGACGGCGGCGTCGTCAAGGTCCACAAGGACCTGCCCCGGCGCGAGCACAAGGCGATCTGCGGCACCTACGCCGCGCACATCCGCAACATGATTCGCGGTGTGACCGAGGGCTGGGAGTACCAGCTCAAGATCGTCTACAACCACTTCCCCATCAAGGCCAACGTCCAGGGCGACACGTTCGTCATCGAGAACTTCCTCGGCGAGCGCTTCCCCCGCAAGGCCGCCATCGTCGCCGGCGCCAAGGTGTCCGTCAAGGGCGCCGACGTCACCGTCGAGGGCATCGACCGCCAGGCGGTCGGCCAGACGGCGGCCAACATCGAACTCGCCACCCGCGTGAAGGGCCGCGACATCCGCGTCTTCCAGGATGGCATCTACATCACCCAGAAGGGAGGTGAACAATGAGCGAAGAGAACAAGCCCCAGGAGACCCAGGCCGTCGAGGCCGCCGCCACGAGCGGTTCCGAGGGCGAGAAGACCGAGGCGCCGGCCGCGACTCCGCAGCCCGTCGCCGTCCAGCCAAAGCAGAAGCCGGAGCTGGACGACGAGACGAAGGCCGCCCTCGCCGTGCGCGAGGAGAAGGACAAGCAGCGTCCCGCCTTCCGCCGCCAGGAGTGGTCCCGCTACAAGAAGCTCGGTGGCAAGAAGGCGCCCTGGCGCCGCCCCACCGGCATCCACTCCAAGCAGCGCCGCCACTACAAGTACCGCGCTCCCCTGGTGAGCGTCGGCTACCGCGGCCCCGCCGCCGCGCGCGGCCTGCACCCCAGCGGCTTCGAGGAGGTGCTCGTGCACCGCCCCGAGGACCTGGACGCCATCGACAGCAAGACCCAGGGCGCCCGCATCGGCGGCACCGTGGGCGGCCGCAAGGCCGAGGCCATCTGCAAGCGCGCCGACGAGCTCGGCGTGCGCGTCTTCAACCGCGGAGGCAACTAGCATGGCCGACCTGCGCAACCAGAAGCGCCTCGCCGCCGACATCATGAAGGTCGGCAAGAGCCGCGTCCGCATCGACGCCGACCGCCAGGAAGAGGTTGCAGGCGCCGTCACCCGCGCCGACGTGCGCAAGCTCATCGACGGCAAGGTCATCGTCGCCGTGCAGAAGCA
>JANQNI010000070.1 GCA_028289805.1 Thermoplasmatota archaeon
GGGTGCCCTCCTCCCCCTCGTTGCCGGCGCTGAAGACCACGACCATGCCGGCCTGGTAGAGCCGCAGGGTGGCCTGGGTGACGGGGTGGCTGGGCGACAGCTCGCCGCTGCTGCCCCAGGAGTTGGTGACGACGCGCACGTCGTATCGGTCGCGGTGCTCGATGGCCCAGTCGAAGCCCTCCAGCGCCGCCGCCGCGTCCACGGCGATGTCCTCCGGGTCCACGTCGTTCGTGCTGGCCTGGAAGCTGACGATGCGGCCGGTGCTGTAGACGCCCTCGTACTGGCCGCTGCGGGGGTCGGTGGAGCCCAACGCGGCGCCGCTGCCGGCGACGATGCCGGCGACGTGGCTGCCGTGGCCGCTGCGGTCCCCGGTGGCCTCCGTGACGCCGCCCACAAGGCCGCCGAAGCCGCCCGCCTCGGCGCGCAGGCTGGCGGCGACGTTGCCCGCCTGGAAGTCGGGGTGGTTGGCGTCGAGGCCGGTGTCGACCACCAGCACCGACGGGCCCTGGCGCTGGTCACCCAGCACCCGCCGGACGCGGTCGGCGCCGACGTACGGGACGCTCTCGTCCAGGTGCAGCGGCTCGCGCTCGTTGGGCCACGCCGTGACGCCCAGCGCCTCCAACGCCCGCGCGGCGGCGGGCGGGGCCAGCACCGCGGCCATTCCCAGGTGCTCGTAGCGGTGGACGGCGAGGCCGAGGGCCCCTGCGTGGTCGAGGGCGGCGTCGAGGCCGCCGGGAGCGTCCTCGGTGAGGATCCAGACGGACGCGACCCCCGGCGCCGGGGCGTCTGCGGGGGCGAGGGCCGCGGGTGCCGCAGGCGTCGCGGGGGGTGCCCCCTCCACCGCGCCCGCCGCGTCCGGGGCGACGGCGCTGGCGGGGGGAAGCAGGAGCAGCAGGGAGGCAAGCAGGAGCGGCAGGAACCGGTTCGCGCGCACGCGCACGGGGGTCCAGCGGGGCCACGACCACATGGGCGTTGTGGTCGTTCTGGGCAGACCGGGACTCACGCGGGGGCAAGCGCGGGGGCGCGCGGCGGGGTCAGGGCGTGGGGCAGGTCCCGGTGGAAGGAGGCGCGAATCTCCTCCCGGGGCAGCGGGTCGGGCCAGTCCGCCCGCCGCGCCAGCCAGCCGGGTCGGGCCCGGACGAGGTCGTGGAAGTACCGCTCGTGGTCCCACTCCACCTCCGCCATGTGCAGGAACTCCTCGGCGTACTCCGGCAGCCCGGCGGCGACGGCGCGGCGCGCGGCGTCCTCGTACTCCCGGATGTTGACGCGCTCGATGCGGCCGGCGCCGACCATCGGGACGGTCCAGCCCCCGACGAAGCAGGATATGGCGATGGCGAGGCCCACCAGGGCCATCAGGGCGTCCCGGAGGCGGTGCGGGCGGGCTCCGAGCTCCGCCAGCATCTCCCCCACGCGGGCGCGGTGGGCCAGTTCCTCCGCCCGGATTCGCTGCACGTTGGCGCGCTGGTCCGGGTCGCGCAGGGTGCGCCAGTGGCCGGCGTACGCGACGGCCGCAGCAAGCTCCCCCGAGTACGCAAGACGCAACCGCCGGATGAGGGCGTCGCGGGCATCCGCCTGGGACACGGTTGCTGGATCAGCGTGGGACCTTCATGAGGGTGCCGTCGAAAGCACTTCATGCAACGCGTCCCGGGGGGCGTCCGTGCGCACGCCCGCCGGGTCCAGGTGCGTCGGCGCGGCGGCGAAGCCGGCGCCGCGCAGGGCGTCCACGAAGCGCTGCCGGCGGGGCGCGTCGACGCCGAACCAGTCGCGCAGCAATCGTGGCTCGACCCACCATGCGGGCGCGTCCGCCTCCTGCCGTAGCACGTCCAGCAACCGGATGGTGCGCGCGTCGACGGCGTCGTCCACCGCCTCTGCCATGCCCTCCAGCACGTCGGCGTCGTGCAGGGCGCCGGTCCACAGGGGGCCGGCCCACCGCGTCGCCTCGGGGGGCGCCGAAACGAATTGCGGCCAGCCGTCCACGACGGCGGCGTGCCCCACCTCCCGAAGCGCCCGGTCGGCGGCCGAGCGTCCGTCGCGCACCCGCAGCACCACGCGCATCCAGTGGCCGCCGAAGACGGACCACACGGGCCGCGCCTCGCGGTCGTGGCGCCCCGCCGCCGCCACGGCGTTGACGGCCAGGACGCGCAGGCCCACCTCGGCGCGCCAGGGGGTGGCGTGCATCGCGTGGTGGGCCGCGTACCGCCTGCGTGCCACACGGGGGTAGGTGCCGCACAGGGCGGCGGTGTCCGTGGCGGTGAGGCAGACGAAGCCGTCGTGGCGCGTGGCGCGCACGGCGGCGTCGAGGAATGGGGCGGGGCTGCCGAAGGGGTCGATGTCGACGACGTCGAAGCGCCGCTCGGAGAGGAACGTGAACGCGTTGCCGTGGCGCACGCGCAGGCGGTCCGCGGGGATGTCGTTGGCGCGGGCGGCCGCCTGGACCGCCTCCACCGCCTTCGGGTCGCCGTCGTTGGCGTGGACGACGAGGGGGCCGTCGACCTCGTGGGCGAAGCGCAGCGAGCGCGCGCCGGCGCCGCACAGGGCGTCGGCCACGTCCAGTTCGCGGCCGCGGTGGGCCACGGCGTGGCGCAGCAGGAGCAGGGACAGGTCCCGGTTGCGCCGCATCGCCGGGTTGTAGAACGGCGTGTCGCGGTCGCGGGTGCCGGGGCCGGCGGTGCCGGAGGGGGCGGCGACGAGGCGGGTGCGGCCCTCCACCGCCTCCGCCATCAGTAGTACGTGGTCTGGAGGTGGTCCTTCAGCAGCTTCTCGATCTTGTACGGAAGCAGGTTCTTGTTGACGGCCGTGACCTCCAGGATGCGCACGTCGTCGCGGCGGCGCAGGTCCTGCAACAGGGGGTTGCGGGACTTCTTGTGCAGCGTCATGATGATGGGCTTCGGGCAGTCCAGGGCCGCCTTGACGGCGTTGTTGAACTCCTCGGAGTGCATCTCCATCTTGCCGACCTCGTCGATGATGATGATGTCCACCTCCTCGTCCAGGATCGAGTCGCGGATCGCCTGGACGCCGATGCGTTCCAGCGGCTCCAGGTCGACGTAGTAGACGCCGTCGTCGGTCTCGGTCTTGTACTTCGTGTCGAACTCCTTGCTGGAGAAGACCTCTTTCTCGCCCGTCTCCCAGTTCTCCACGTAGAATCCGACGCGCTCGTCGCCCGGTGGCGGCCGGTAGGCCCGCGTGATCATGCCGCCGACGACGAAGTCGTCGCGCTCCAGCTTGCGGCAGATGGCGGCGAGCGTGGCGGTCTTGCCCACGTTGGGAAGGCCCGTGATGCCGATCTTCGGCTTGGTCTCGTGCATGGGGCGTTCCTCGCTACATAGGCGGCAGTGGGTGAGCTTACTAAAGCAGACCGCCCTGAGCCTGGCGGTTTCCCGTGCAGGGCCGGCCGTGGCGCCGGCGTTGCGGGGGCGGTGGCCTCAGGAGACGTCCATCCCCGCGCCCCCGTCGCCCGGCGCCGCGCCCTGGGCGTCCATCAGCTCCAGCGTGGAGCGCAGGCGCTCGGTGGGCTCGTAGACGACGTAGCGGCTGACGCGCTGTGCCTCGACGAGGCCGGCGGCGCGCAGCTTGGCCAGGTGCTTGCTGGCGGTGGGGTTGTTGAGGCCCAGCCCCTCGCACAGCCCCTTCTGGTGGATGCCGGGGTTCTCGGCGACGGCGCGGGCGAGGTTGTAGGCGTTGGGCTGCTGCAGGGCGCTCCAGCCGCGGCGCATGCGCGCCTCGGGGCTGTTGGCCTGGAAGTACCGGTGCCGGTTGCCGCGCCGTTCGCCC
>JANQNI010000074.1 GCA_028289805.1 Thermoplasmatota archaeon
CCACCGCGTCCTGGGCGGGGGGCGCGTCGGCCTCCGGCTCGGGCGGGGGCGTCCACGGGGCCGACTGTGCGGGCGGGGTGGTGCCGGCCGCGGCGCGCGGGGCCGCGGGCGTGGAGGCGGGGCCCACCTCGGGCGCCGGCGCGTCCTCGTCGCGGGGCCAGGGGCGTTCGCCGTCCCAGGCGTCGGCGGCGTCCCACTCGTCCTCGAGGGGGGCCCACATGGCCTCGTCCTCGCCGGCGGCGTCCGAGCGTCGCCGCACCGGCGCGGCGTCGGGCAGTCGGGCCACGTCCAGGAAGCGCCGGCGGCGGTGGTTCTGGTGCAGGTAGAGGCCCAGGAAGGGGAAGAAGACGAGGGAACCGACGAGGGTGGCAAGGCCCAGCAGGAAGACGTGGTCGAAGGCGACGCCGTAGGCCTGGACGACGAAGACGGTGCCGAGGCTGCGTTCGCGGACGTACTGGACGACGAGGCCCAGCAGGGGGACGGCGACGAAGCTGGCCAGCAGCGCGAGCATGAAGTGGGCGCCGGAGCCGTGGTAGAGGTCGGCGGTCATGCCGCTGCGGCGGGTGCGGAAGCCGGCGAGGCCGCCGACCAGCACGCCGAAGGCGATGAGGACCAGGGGCAGGAGGGACTTCCAGACGTTGTAGCACAGGCCACGGATGAGGACCTGGCCGCCGTCGCTGCACAGCGTGTCGTCGCTGCGGATCCACTCCGCGTACAGGATGGCCAGGACGCAATAGAACAGCACCAGTCCGCCGGGGATGACGAGCGCGTTGCGTTTGGCCACCGGGTTGTCGCTGGACATCCGGTCTTGTTTGATAGGCGTGCTTCCCAAGATAAGCCATGCCCTTTCGCGCCGGGTCGGCCCGGCGGCGTCGCATCCCGCGGCGTGCGGCCTCAATCGACGGTGACGCTCTTGGCGAGGTTGCGGGGGCGGTCGATCTCGCGGCCGAGGCGCCGGGCGGCGTGGTAGGCGACCAGTTGGGCGGCGAGGGCGTGGACGACGCTGGCGAGGGGGGAGGCGGGGGGCCCGGAGGGCGCCGGCAGGGCGACGACGGAGGCGCAGGCGCCGTCCAGGTCCTCCAGGGGAGAGCCCTCGGTGCGCAGGACGTGCACGGGGGCGCCGCGGGCGCGGACCTCCAGGAGGTTGTGGAGGGTGCGCTCGGTGTCCTCGTCGTCGCCCATCAGGAACAGGCAGGGGGTGTCGCCGCGCAGCAGCGCCTGCGGGCCGTGCTTCAGTTCGGCGGCGTCGAACGCCTCGGCGTGGACGTAGGGAATCTCCTTGAACTTCAGCGCGGCCTCGGCGGCGGTGGCGGCGTGGACGCCGCGGCCGAGCACGAAGAGGTGCTGGGCGGGGCTGAGGGCCCGGCCGAGGGCCTCCAGTTCGTCCTCGTGCTCCAGGACCTGCTCGGCGTGGCGGGGCAGGCGCTCCAGGGCGTCGCGGGCCGCTTCGGCCCCGTGGGGCGCCATCCGGCCCTGCAGGACGCCGGTGCGCAGGGCCAGCGCGGCGAGGCAGGCGACCTGGGCGGCGTAGCTCTTGGTGGCGGCGACGGCGACCTCGGGGCCGACGCGCAGCATCATGCTGGGGACGGTGCGCTGGAGGGTGCTGCCCTGGACGTTGGTGACGGCGAGGACGGGGTACCCGTGGGCGCGCAGCCGCTCGACGGCGCGCAGCACGTCGCGGGTCTCGCCGCTCTGGCTCAGCACGACGTGGAGGGCGTCGGTCTCCTCCAGGAGGGGGCGGCCGGCGAGGTCGCTGGCGTTGGCGGTGGTGGCCGGCATCCGGGCCCACTGCTGGAACAGGTGGGCGCCGACGCGGGCGGCCTGGAGGCTGCTGCCGCAGCCGACGAGCACGACGCGGCGGGCGTCGCGCAGCCGGTCCTCGGCGCCGGGCACGTCGAGGGGGCCGTCCGTGCGGCCGCCGAGGGCGCGGTTGAGGGCGGCGGGGACCTCGTGCATCTCCTTGGCCATGAAGTGCTCGTGGCCGCTGCGCTCGGCCTCCTCGGGGCTCCAGTCGACGTGGACCGTCTCGGCGGCGCGCGCGCTCCGGTCGGCGCCGTAGAGGCGCAGGCCCGCGGCGTCGACGACGCCGTGGTCGCCGTCGTCCAGGTACAGCACGTCGCGGCCGTGGTCCAGCAGGGCGGTGACGTCGCTGGCCAGCACCGCGCCGGAGGCGAGCGGCGCGGCGACGAGGGGGGTGCCGCGGCGGGCGAAGAGGAGGCAGTCGGCCTCGGCGGCGGGCAGGACGAGGGCGTAGGTGCCGTCG
>JANQNI010000214.1 GCA_028289805.1 Thermoplasmatota archaeon
CGCTGGTGGCGCGGCTGGCGCCGCTGCGGGGCGCGCCGGAGGCGGCCGCCTGATGGACTGGGACGGCCTCTTCTACGCCACGCACCGCGACGTCTACGAACCCAGCGACGACTCCTTCCTCCTGGCCCGCGTCGTGCGCGACGAGGTGCGGGCCGGGGACCGCTTCCTGGAGGTGGGCTGCGGCACCGGCCTCGTTGGCCTCGCCGCCGCCCGCGCCGGCGCCCGCGTCACGTGCACCGACGCCAACCCCCACGCCGTGGCGCTGGCACGCCACAACGCCAAGCAGAACCGGTTGGACGTGGAGGTCGTGGAGACGGACCTCCTGGCGGGGCTCGCCGGCCCCTTCGACGCCGTCGCCTTCAACCCCCCGTACCTCCCGACGGCGGAGGACGAGCACGTGGAGGGCCCCCTGGACCTGGCCTTCGACGGCGGCCCCGACGGCAACCGCGTCGTCCTGCGCTTCGCCGAGCAGGTGGCGGCCCTGCCCGCACCGCCCCGCGTGGTCTGGGTCGTCCACAGCAGCCTTAGCGACCCGAAGCCCCTGGAGGCGCGGATGCAGGAGCGGGGGTACGCCGTGGAGGAGGCGGCCCTGGTCTCGTTCCCGTTCGAGCGGCTGCGCGTCGTGCGCTTCGTCCAGGACCGGGCGGCCGCCTAGTCGCGGCGACGCACCACGAACACGGCGCCCAGCAGCGCCAGGCCGAGCAGGGGCAGGGCGGCACCGGGGGCGTCCACGCCGACCGCGTCCGCCTCCAGGCTGGGCTCGGCAGTCTCGTTCACCTCGGCGACGGGCTCCGGCGCCTCGACGTGCTCCTCGACCGTGAGGCCGAGGCTCCCGACGAAGTCCGTGTAGTCGATGACGACGCTCCAGTTGCCCTCCAGGCCGGAGAGGACGGGGCGGTCCTCCTCGGTGACGTTGTGCTCGTCCATGGCGGCCTCGGCGGCGGCCACGGTCTCGTTGTTGACCTGGAACGCGAGGACCACCTCGCCGTCGCGCAGCACCGTGACGTTGGCGTTGCCGGCCGTGGCCTCGGCCACCTGGCTCAGCGTGACGTTCTGCCACGGGACGGTGAAGTTCAGGGTGTAGTCGTCGCTCGTGGCATTGTCGAACGCGTGCAGGAAGGTGGGGGCGGTGAGGTTCTCGAAGACGGACGCGACGATGTCCTCCACGTCCTCGGAGTCGGGCATGGACGAGCCGAACAGGCCTGGGAGCGTGAGGTAGGTTGGGTCGTCGCCGCCGGTGACGACGTAGATGTTGCCCGAAACCGGGGCAGGCGGAGGGTTGGCGGCGAAGAGGAAGACGACCTCGACGCTCAACACATCCTCGGCGGCGACCTCCTGGTTGATGCCCGTCATGAGCAAGTCGAAGGTGAACGTGCCTCCTGCGACGCAGTCGACGAGGTCCGACGTCTCGGCCTCGGCGATCTCGACGCCGTTGTGCAGCAGTTCCACGACGAAGCCTCGCGTGGTGTCGGGCACGCCGCCGGTGACGTAGACGTCCTCGCAGGAGATGGTGATGTGGACGGGTACGTCACCGGAGATGGTGGCGTCCTGGGCGACCGTGTATTCGAAGCTCCAGGGGCAGCTGACCGCGACCAACTGCATGGATGCGTATGCGCGACCGGCGGGAGGGACCTCCGGGCTCATGGCGTAGTGGTTCATGGTCTGGCAGTCCGAAGCGGACTCCGCCCGTGCGACGGCGTCGGAAAGGTAGAGCGTGTCCGACGTGACTTCCGCGGAGGCGTTCGGGGCCACGAGGGCCGAGGCAAGCAGCAGGAGGGTCACGAACAGGGCCGCCGGACCACGATTTTCCACCATGCGGTTTCCACATGGGGGTCCGTTTTTAGCGGTTGGGGCAAACGCGTGTCGCAACGACCGCCTGCAAGGGCGGGATGGCCCCCGGAATCAGGCAGAAAGCCCGCGCAGCACCCGCCACTGCGCCACCACCGCCTCGACGGCGTGCTTGCCGTTGACGACGCGGGCCTCGGCCTGCTTCCACGTCATGCCGGGGCCGATGACGCCGAGGCCGACGGGCTTGCCGGTGGCGAGGCTGACCTCCTGCAGCGACTTGGCGGTGGCGTGGGTGATGACCTCGTCGTGCTTGGTCTCTCCCGTGACGACGCAGCCGAGGGCCACGACGGCGTCCACGTCGTTGCGGGCGAGCAGCGCCTGGACGGCCAGGGGCAGGTCGTAGACGCCGGGGACGGTGACGTGGTGGACGACGGGGGCGCCGAGCTTGTCGGCCTTCTGCTGGGCCAGGCTGGCCATGTCGCCGGTGATCTCCTCGTTGAACAGCGCCTGGACGATGGCGATGCGGGGGGCGTCGCCTCCGCGGCCGAGCGTGGACGCGAGGTCGGGGAATGCGTGCGTCGTCGCGGCGG
>JANQNI010000149.1 GCA_028289805.1 Thermoplasmatota archaeon
CCGTCCCGGAGCGCTAGCGGAGGGCGGGAATGCGCGCCCCGTCCTCCATGGCACTTCGGCGCGCCGGAGGCGCGACGAAGTTCGTCCAAGACGGCGCCCACCCGGTGCCGGAGCGCTAGCGGAGGCACCGGCGCCGGCCTGGACGCCGCCCCACGACGAGCGCAGCGAAGTCGTGGGCGCGCGTGGAGGACGGGGCCCACCCGGTGCCGGATCGGTTGGCCGTCGGCCCGAAGCGCATCCCCGATTGTCCAACGAAACGCACGCAAAGGTCAAGTGGTGCAAGGAGGGTCGAACGCCCATGAAGCGTGTCTGGACCCTGGCTTCCCTGTTCGTCCTCACCGCCCTGGCCGGCTGTGCGGATGACGCGCCCGCCCTGGAGGCGGAGGCGGACTTCTCCGACCTCGACCTGGAGGCGGACGCGGACACGGGCGTCATCCGTGGCGTCGTCATCGACGAGACCATCACGCCCGTCGCCGACGCCACCGTCGCCCTCAGCGACGGCACCGAGACCACGACGACTCCAGAGGGCCTGTTCGGTTTCAGTGACCTGGAGCCAGGCACCTACTTCCTGACCATCACCAAGCCCGGCTTCGGCCAAATCCAGCAGTCCACGGAGGTCGTCGCCGGCGTCGCCACGCCCCCCATCGTGAAGGTGCAGTTGGTGCGCACGCCCGGCAGCGAGCCGTTCGTCGTCAACCACTACTACGAGGCGTTCATGAGCTGCAGCTTCAAGGCCACCCGCTTCGTCTTCAGCGCCAGCGACTGCGACCCCACCGGTGCCGCCGGGTACGCCAACTCGGACGACTCCGCCCACACGTTCGAGACCGACAGCGAGCAGATTCCCGAGTGGTACCAAGTGGAGATCGACTGGGAGGCCAGCCAGCCCCTCTCTTCCGGCCTCGTGACCATCCAGTGCGTCGGGGACTCGCCCTCCTGCGGCTCCGGAGAAGGGTCCGACCGCATCTGCAACGTCCGCGGAGCGAGCCCGCTCGTCTGCGGCGTCGGCCGCGTCAGCGACGAGGCCCCGCCCGGCGGCGGCAACAACCTCACCGCCGTCAGCGAAGGCAAGGGCTTCCGGGGCGTCTACACCGTCGGCCTGTTCTCCAACTGCGCATACTCCTGCGTTCCCGGCACGGTGTACGGCGCCGGCGTCGCCCTGGAGCAGTCCGTGTTCATCTACGCGAACGTGTTCTACAACTACGCCCCGCCCGAGGGTTGGTCCTTCCTCCAGGACGGCTCCTACGCGCCTCCGTCCTGAGGAAACGCATCCTCCTCCCCCACCTCCCCCACGACGGAGGAGCCCCCCGCACCCCGTCGCCCAAAGTCCAAAGAACCCGCCCTGCCATGGCGCGGCGATGCGTGTTCCCCTGGTCCTTGGACTCCTGCTCTTCGCGGCCCTGGCCGGCTGCGCCGAGACGATCCCGACCGAGGCCGGCGACGACGCCTTCGACGACGTGAACGTGCGGGTGGACGACACCACGGGCGCCATCCTCGGCGTGGTCGTGGACGAGGCCATCACCCCCGTCGAGGGCGTCACCCTGACGCTCCAGGGCGCCGAGCCCCGCACCACGGAGTCGGACGCGGAGGGTCGCTTCGTCTTCGACCGGGTCCCCGCCGGCACCCACTTCGTCGAGGCCAGCAAGCTCAACTTCGAGACCGTCCAGGTCAGCGTCGAGGTCGAGGCGGGCGTCGAGCAGCCCCCCGTGCTGGAGGTGCAGGTCCAGCGCCCCTTCAGCGGCACCCCGTACGCGGAGGGCTGCCTGTTCCAGGGC
>JANQNI010000189.1 GCA_028289805.1 Thermoplasmatota archaeon
ACTTTGACTACGCGGATTGAGCCTGGAACGCCCGGATGTCCTCCAGGTCGCCCTCGTCGAACCGCCACGCGGGCCCCTGCGTCTCGCGGTCGGCCCACCAGAGGGGATCGTCCGTCACGTCGTGGTATCCGACGTACATGACGCTCGCATCGTTGGTGCTGTGGCAGGGCGGCCCCTCCCGATCAAGCCGGTCTTGGACCATCGGGATGCCGCAGTCGACGAGGCCGAGGGCGTGGCCCAGCTCGTGGATGAGGACGTGCCGCTCCACATCCGTTTCCGAGGGGCCGTCGACGGGGAGTCCTGGGACGCTCACAACGGGAGCTTGGCCCGCCCAGGTGTCCGGGAACAGGAAGACCGTCCCTTCGTGGCTGGACAGGTAGACGCCGCGCGCGGCACCGTCGGCACGTTCTCCGTCCACGTACACGACGTGGAGCACGCCCCGATCCTGCCAGGTGAACGGTTGTTCGCCCCGATGATCGAGGACGGAGCGAGCGAAGTCAGCCAGGCGCTCGTCCGTGCGCGGACCGTCGGGGGCGGGGCTGGGCTCATCGACGACGACGTCGATGGGGTTCTTCCGCGTGACCTCCTCCAGGGTCGCGCGCAGGGCGTCCAGCGCCACCTGGGAAGGCCCGTACCCTTCGACGAAATCGATCTCCACCACGAGGCCCGGCAGTTCATCGTCCAGCAGCAACGCCTCCGGGTGGGTAGGCCCGGCGTCCGGGCGGGCGCCGACCTCGTCCGAGCCACCCGTGGAATCGATGCAGCCGGCGAGCATGACGCAGATCAGGACGGCCGTCGCACCGACGGCACGCGGCAGGGACACGAGTGCCGAGGGGGTTCTGCGAAGCATAAGGGCTGTGGTGGCGGGGATTGGGACGGCCCCCATCGCCACCAACCCTTATGCCCCACCCCGCCTCGACGCCCCCGTGGCCCCCGCTCCGGCCCGTTCCTGCTCCAAGTGCAGTGCCCCCGCCGTGACGTTCGTGCGCTACAGCGGGCAGCACCTGTGCGGGGACCATTTCCTGCACTTCTTCGAGAAGCGCGCCAAGCTGGAGGTCGCCCGGCGGGGTCGTCTGCCGCACGGCACCATCGCGGTGGCGTTGTCGGGGGGCAAGGACTCGGTGGCGTGCCTGCACTTCCTGGAGAAGGTGAGCCGGGACAACCCGAAGGTGGACCTGGTCGCAGTCTCCGTGGACGAGGGCATCGCGGGCTACCGGCAGGGGGCCCTGGACATCTGTCGGCGGGTCACCGAGGAGCGCGGCGTCCCGTGGCACACGGTGGCCATCCGCGACCTGGCAGGGTATGACATCGATGACTACGCGGCGGGCGGCGGCAAGCACCCGACGGGGGAGGACCGGCCTGCCTGCGGCCCGTGCGGGGTGTTCCGGCGCACCGGCATCAACACCCTCGCGCGGGAGCTGGGGGCGTCGGCGGTGGCGACGGGACACAACCTGGACGACACGGCGCAGACGGTGCTGATGAACGTCCTCAACGGCGACCTGGACCGCCTGGCGCGGTTGGCGCCCCACGACGCGCCGCGGCCGGGACTGGTGCCGCGCCTGCTGCCGTTCCGGTCGATCCCGGAGAAGGAGGTGCTCCTGTACGGGCTCCTGGAGGGGTTGCCGATCCACGACGAGGCGGAGTGTCCGTACGCGGCGCGGGCGAACCGGTTTCGGATGCGGGACGTGCTGCTGGGCCTGGAGGCGGACCAGCCGGGCACGCGCCACGGCCTTCTGCGGTTCCACGACCGGGTGCGGGAGGCGGTGCCGCCGGAGGCGGGCGGGGAGGTCTCGGCGTGCGCGGCGTGCGGGGAGCCGACGAGCGGAGAGACGTGCAAGACGTGCGCGTGGCGGGCGTAGCGACCGACGGGCGCCCTACACCATCCAGACCGTCG
The DNA here is from genome assembly GCA_028289805.1 of Thermoplasmatota archaeon. GTDB lineage: Archaea > Thermoplasmatota > E2 > JACPAO01 > JAHFTW01 > JANQNI01. Next base: position 1,895 of record JANQNI010000189.1, read on the forward strand.
CCAGCCCCACGGCGCCCACGACGGCGGCGCCCCACGCGAAGCGGATGCCGAAGGCGCGCGCGCCGAGGGTGAAGGCGATGCCGACCTTGACGGCGAGGTTGGAGAGGACGGCGAGGACGATGCCGCGCGCCGCGACGGCCTGGGGGATGCTGCCCTCGGCGGCGAGCCGGCTGAGGCTGAGGGTGACGGCGTCCACGTCGGCGAGTCCCGAGAGGAGGGCGGTGCCGTAGACGCCGGACTCGCCGAAGCGGCCCGCCATCCAGTCGGAGAGCAGCAGGATGAGGGCGAAGAAGGCGCCGAAGACGAGCGCGGGGCGCAGCCGGAACGGGTTTCGCAGGGGCGTGCTGGGGATGCGGTCGGTCCGGCGGTAGAGGTTCCAGGCCAGGACGGCGGCGCCGGCGGCGAGCATGGCGCCGACGGGGACGACGACGGGGAGGACCAGGTCGCGGTTCAGGACGGCGACCTCGACGACGACGCGGGGCAGGGAGACGAGGGTGGCGGCGAAGGCCGCGTAGGCGGCGACGCGGCCCAGTTCGGGGGTGTCGCGGCTGCGGCCGGCGAGGCTGACGGTGGTGGCGGTGCTGCTGACGAGGCCGCCCAGGACGCCGGCGACGCCCATGCCGCCGCGGGCGCCCCAGTACCGTGCGACGAGGTAGCCGACGAGGTCGATGGCGCTGATGAAGACCACCATGAGCCAGACGAAGCGGGGGTTGAGGCCCAGCAGCAGGTCGACCTCCCGGTCGGGCAGCAGGGGAAGGACCACCAGCGACAGGAGGAGGAACTTGGCCATGGCGTACCGTTCCTCCTGGACGATGTGGTCGGCGAAGGCGTGCAGGGGGCCCTTGAAGGCCAGCAGGACGGTGGTGCCGGCGCCGATGACGATGGCGAAGCGCATGGCGTCGGCGGAGTGCGCCGTCATGGCGCCCAGGACGAAGACGAGCAGGACGAGGATGCTGGTGGTGGTGCCGAGCTTCTGCCGGGCGCGCACCTTGGCGCGGTAGGCCAGCAGCGCCACGCCGGCCACGGCCGCGAAGGCCCACGGGAGCAGGGCGGGGACGAACGTCATGGTCGCGGTGCCCAGGAGGGCCACCAGGGGCATGGTGCGCGTGCCGGCGAAGGTGGGGCCGGGGTTCTGCTCCCGCTCCAGTCCCACCAGGGCCCCGATGGCGAGGCTGACCAGGAACGGGACCGGGTCCATGGCGGGATTGGTGCGGGCTGGGGGATAAAAGGTGGGTGTGGGAAAGGGACCCGGGGGATTCGGGGCGCGAGGCCCGCCCGGGCACCGGGGCGGCGAGGCCGGGCCCGCTCAGTCGGAGCGGACGGGCGGGACGACCACGACGGGGACGCGGCTCTTGCGCAGCACCGCCTCGGCGACGCTGCCGGCCAGGAGGCGCAGGACGCCGCTGCGGCCGTGGCTGCCCAGGACGACCATCTGGGCGTCGAATTCGTCCACGGCGCCGAGGATGAGCCGGACGGGGTCGGTCTCCTTCGCCACCACCTCCACGCTCAGGCCGCGGGCGCGGGCGTCCTCCGCCCACTGCGTCGTCAGCGTCTCCACGTCTTCCATCTCCTGCTTCTCCACGTGCTCCAGGATGTCGCGCTGCACGTTGCCCCCGGCGACGCCGACGGACGGGCCGGGACCGGCGAAGGCGTGGACGAGGACCACGTCGGCGTGCAGGTCGAGGGCCAGCCGGACGCCAGCGTCGAAGCCGCGGCGGCTGTGCGAGGAGAAGTCGGTGGCGATGACGATGGATGCCATGGTCGATGCAAATAGGAGGGCCGTCGACAAAGGGATGTCGCACGTTCCCGGCGGGGAACCGAAGGTGCGGCCGGAGGGCCGTGGTGGGAGGTCCGGGGGACGGGCGGGAGGTCCCGTCCCCCGGAGAGCCGACCCCGGTGGGAGGTGCCGGGACGTGGGAGGGCGTCGCGGCGCTGGGGCGGAGGTGGGAGGAGTGAGGGGAGGGGTTACTCGACGAAGTCGATGCCGCCGACCGCGCCGCCGGGGGCGGGGCGGGAGTGGGCGAAGCTCGTCGGGCGCTCCATGGTGTAGCCGTTGGTGGGGGCGGTCTGGGGCGCGGGCGCCGGGACGCCGGTGGCCTCGGCGGTGAACTCCTGGTGGCGCTTGGCCGCGTTGGCGGCGGCGGGGGCGTCGACGGTGCTGATGCCGGTCATGATGCTCATGACGCGCACGCGGCCCTCGAACTCGGGCAGGACGCGGGCGCCCCAGATGACGTTGGCGTGGCTGTCGAGTTCGTAGGTGAGGTTCTCGGCGACCTCCTCGGCGTGCTTCAGGGTCAGGTCGGGGCCGCCCGTGATGTGGACGAGGGCGCCGGTGGCGCCGCGGTAGTCCACGTCCAAGAGCGGGTGGCTGAGGGCCTCCTGGACGACGGCGGTGGCGCCGTCGGCGGTCTTGGCCTCGCCCCAGAGCATGACGGCGACGCCGCCCTCGCCCATGATGGCCTTGACGTCGGCGTAGTCGAGGTTGATCAGGCTGGGCTGGGTGATGGTCTCGCTGAGGCCCTTGACGGTCTCGGCGATGAGCTGGTCCATGACCGAGAACGCCTGGTCGATGGGGAGGTTGGGGACGTACTTCAGCAGCCGGTTGTTGTCGAGGACGATGACGCTGTCGGACTTGTTGCGCAGCTTCTGGAGGGCCTGGTCGCCCTTGAGGATGCGGGCGCGCTCCACGTTGAAGGGCGTGGAGACCATGCCGACGACGATGGCGCCGTGCTTCTTGGCGATGTCCGCCACGACGGGGGCCGTGCCGCTGCCGGTGCCGCCGCCCATGCCGGCCGTGATG
>JANQNI010000219.1 GCA_028289805.1 Thermoplasmatota archaeon
GCGTCCCCACCGCACCTCCACGTCGCCGTGGATGCCGCCGCCGGCGTCCGAGAACCGCCCGGCCAGGGCGCGGTCGATGGCGGCCCCGTCCTCGGCCAGCGCCATGTCCGGCGCCAACTCCTCGATGAGGCCGGCGAGGTACGCGGTGATGCCGACGCCGGGCTGCTCCAGCCGGACGATGTTGGCCTGGACGAACGTCCCGCCGGGACGCAGCGCGCGGGCGGCCTCCGCGAACCACACGTCGGCCTGGCCCCGCGGCGGCGCCTGGATGACGACGAGGCCGCCCAGGTAGTCGTCGCGGAAGGGGAGCCGGCCGGGGCTGCCGTCGAGGCTGGGCAGGGCGGGGTCGACGCCGACGGCGCCGTGCTGGACGAACAGCACCTCCCGGTCCTCCTCGGCGAGGTGCTTGGCCCACTCCAGCTTGCCGGCGGCGTGGATGCCGGCGAACGCCACGGGGCCCTCCAGGTCGACGCCGGCGGCGCCCAGGGACAGGGGGTCGTGGGGGTCGAGGGTGCGCCGCAGGTACGCCTGGCCGAGGGTGCGCATGGCGTCCAGCTCCTGCTGCCGCAGGGCCGCCTCGCCGTCGGCGGTGATGCGGTACAGCTTCCGGTTCGCACCGCCGCCGGGGACCTCCTCGACGTCGACGAGGCCCGCCCGGTCCAGGTGCTGGAGGCGGCGGTAGATGGTGGCGCGGTCGACGTGGAGTTCGGGGCCGACGCGCTCGGCGAGGCCGTAGGCGTGGCCTGGGGCGCGTGCGACCTCCTGGAGGAGCGTCGCGTCCCGAGAAGTCATCGCAACCATGCGAAGACTGGTGTGTTCATACGAGTATATATTGCCTCGCCGCGCACGAGCGACCATGGACACCGTACTCGTGACCGGCGCCTCCAGCGGCATCGGCAAGGCCACCGCCACCCGCCTCCTCCAGGACGGCCACCGCGTCTACGTCGCCGCCCGCCGCGTCGACCGGATGCAGGACCTCGTCGACCGGGGCGCCACCGCCCTCGCCATGGACATCACCGACGACGCCCAGGTCCGGGCCGCCGTCGAACAGATCGAACAGGAGGCCGGCGGCGTCGACGTCCTCGTCAACAACGCCGGCTTCGGCCTGTTCGGCAGCGTCGAGGAGACCTCCCTCGACGACGCCCGCTACCAGTTCGAGGTCAACCTCTTCGGCCTCGCCCGCCTCACGCAACTCGTCCTGCCCCACATGCGCGCGCAGGGACGCGGCACCATCGTCAACGTCAGCAGCGTCGGCGGCAAGATCTTCACCCCCCTCGGCGCCTGGTACCACGCCACCAAGCACGCCCTGGAGGGCTGGAGCGACTGCCTGCGCTTCGAACTGGCGCCCCACGGCGTCGACGTGGTCGTCATCGAGCCCGGCGTCATCCGCACCGAGTTCGGCGACGTCATGGTGGACGCCATGCTGGAGCGCAGCGGCGACGGCCCCTACGGCGAACTGGCCCACGCCCTGGCCAAGGCCTCCCAGGAGACCTACGACGCGGGCGTCGGCTCCGAGCCCCAGGTCATCGCCGACACCATCGCCAAGGCCGTCCACGCCCGCAGGCCCCGCACCCGCTACGCCGCCGGCAAGTACGCCAAGCCCCTGCTGGCCGTGCGCCGCTTCAGCAGCGACCGCATGTTCGAGCGCGTCCTGAAGGCGATGGTGTAGCTCAGCCCGCAACGCCCGCGCCGTCGCGCCGCACCGCCGGCCGCCGGAACGCGGCCGCCGCCACGCCCGCCACCAGCAATGCCAGCCCCGCGAGCCCGCCCAGGGCCGCCGCCGGCCCGCCGGCCAGCGCGCCGGCCACCGGCCCCGCCGCGAAGGTGCCGCCGTAGGCGATGACGTTCTGCACGC